>JAQCIA010000130.1 GCA_027620105.1 Verrucomicrobiota bacterium
GGGGTTCCTATCGCGACATGTTGCGCGAGGTGGGCGGTGTGGGCTTCTTCATTATCTTCTGGATGGCGTTCGCTGAACTGAGCCGCGTGTTTCACATCGGCGTAGATCCGGTCAAGACGGGCGCGATCGGGGCGCTGGCGGTGGCGATTTTCTTTGGCTTGGTGGTGCGCAGCGCCGGACGGTGCATGTATATTTTCATGCTGCTGATCATGATTCTGCTGGCGACCACCGAGTTGGGGATTGACAGTTGGGTGACGGAACTCATGAAGCCGGCCATGGGCAAATTCTCGCCCTGGCTGCTGGTCTACACCTCAGCGATCATGACCGTACTGCGGTTCTGCGCCGGGCCGATCGTGCATCGGCTTTCACCGTTGGGGACCCTGGCGCTGAGCGCCGCGCTGGCCGCCGGCGGGTTGGTGGCGCTGTCCGGGGCATCGACAGGGTCGATGATCCTGCTGGCGGCGACACTCTACGGCGTGGGGAAGACCTTCTTCTGGCCCACGACGCTGGGCGTGGTTTCGGAGCAATACCCGCGCGGCGGGGCCCTGACGCTGAATGCCATGGGTGCGGTCGGGATGCTCGGCGTGGGCGTGCTCGGCACCATGATCATGGGGAACATTCAGGATCGAACGATCGACGTGCAGTTGCAGGCGCGCGACAGCGCGGTGCATGCGCAGGTGACGGAGGCCAAGCGCGGCCTGCTCGGCGAGTATCGCGCGGTGAATCAGGAACTCGTGCCGACCATCGCACCCGAGGCGCAGGCGCTGGTGAAGGACGTCCAGGATAGGTCGAAGAAGACCGCGCTCAAGGATGTCGCCATGTTGCCGGCCCTGATGTTCGTGGCCTACATCATCCTGATCGGTTACTTCAAGACCCGCGGCGGCTACAAGCCGGTGGAGTTGAGCGGCGGCGGGTGACGTGCAACGGCGCGCGTCTGGACGATGCAGGTGCGTCCGTGGTCAATCGCCAGCGGCCTGGCCGAGCATGGACTGAAGCGCGGGCTCATCCAGGATGGTGACCCCGAGTGTTTGCGCCTTGGTGAGTTTGGATCCGGCGTCAGAGCCGGCAATCAAGAAATCCGTTTTATTGCTGACGTTATCCGTGACCTTGGCCCCTTGGGCGCGGAGTACGGCATGCGCTTCCCCCCGTGAATAGTGTTGGAGGGTTCCCGTAACCACCACGGTCTTACCAGCCAAAGGGGAGTCAGGGTTCGCGGGAGGCGGTTTGTCTGTCGCGACGTCGGTTCGGTCGAGGGCTGTGAAACGCCGCAAGAGTTCCTTCCCGGCATCCGTGGCGAAGTAGGCGAGCAATTCGGATGCGAGGGCGGGGCCGAATTCGCTGCCCAGGCCATCGGCGGCCACTTCACCTTGAAGTCGCGTCAATTTGTCCTTCAGTGCCGCTTCCTTCTCCGCCAGCCCTGCGCGTGTTGCAGGATCTCTGGCACGATTCGCTTTGCCGCGCGGATTGACCTGTTTGAGTTCCTCTTTGACGTCAGCCAGGGTGACGACGCGCGCCAGTTTTTCAGACTGGGCGATCTCCGCAAGCGTCGTGTGGGTGGCGGCGAGGGCGATGGCAGTGGATTCACCGACGGATGGGAGGCCCAGCGCTTGAATCCACTTCTGGAGCGGGGCGGAGCGGGCCTGCGTGAGTGCGGCCAGGACGCGTTCGGCGTTCTTCTCACCAAACACGCGCGGCTCGGTGACCGTGCCGAGGTTCAATGTGGCAAGTTGTTCGCGCGTGAGGTTGAAGAGATCAAAGGGTGATTGGGCGAGGTTCCGCTCCACGAGTTTATCCGCAACGATTTCGCCAAGGCCTTCGATATTCAGTCCGCTACGTGCGGCAAAATACTCAATACGGCGCGCCTGTTGGGCGGGACAGTTCGGATTTTCGCAGCGCAAGGCCACTTCGGTGGCGGCGCCCCCCGACAAATTGCGTTGCACCACGGGACCACCGCAAGCAGGGCAGGATTCCGGCATTGTAAAGATACGCTCGCTGCCGTCGCGGCGGTCATCCACAACACGGACGACCGCCGGGATCACGCGGCCAGCGCGTTTGATGACGACCGTGTCTCCGATGCGGATATCCTTGCGTTTGATCTCCTCGGCATTGTGGAGGGTGATGCGGGAGATGTTCGTGCCTTCCAGGAACACTGTTTCGACTTCGGCGACGGGGGACAGGACGCCGGTGCGACCGACCTGGACCACGATGTTCTTCAACTTGGTGGTTGCTTCGCCAAACCATTCCGGGCGCTTGTAGGCGACGGCGTATGCGGGCACATTCGTTTTCAGTCCGAGGCGCGCGCAGGTGGCAGTGTCGTTGATTTTGATCACGCACCCGTCAATCTCGAAAGGAAACTCGCCTTCCTGTTCCTTGATCGTTCGTGCTTTGGCTTCGGCGGCGGTGATCCCAACCACTTTGAACCAAAGTCCCGGCACGGGCAGGTGCATGCGCCGCAGGGATTCCAATTCCGCTTCGTGGCTGGCGAAGTCAATCCCGTCGGTGGCGCCGACGGAATAGAAGACCGCGCGCAGTCGGCGTTTGGCGGCCAGGCGCGGGTCGAGTTGCTTCAGCGATCCGGAGGTGGCGTTGCGTGTGTTGGCGAAGGTCTTCTCGCCGCGGGCGCGCAGATCCTCGTTCAATGCAATGCGGTCCGCCTCCATCATGAACGCTTCCCCGCGCAGTTCGAGCAAGGCTGGGGGCTTGCCCGCACAGGCCAGACGGAGCGGAATGTCCGGGATGGTGCGCAGGTTGGCGGTGATGTCGTCGCCTTCGTCGCCGTCGCCACGCGTGACCCCGAGCGACAGGCTGCCGTCGACGTAGTGGACAGAGATGGACACGCCATCGATCTTGGGTTCGACAATGTATTCGGGATTGAAGTCGGGGAGTTTTCTGCGGACGTCCGCTTCGAAGAGCGTGAGTGTGTGCAGGTCTTCCTTCTTCTCGAGTGAAAGCATGGGGGCGATGTGGCGCACCCGGCGAAATTCCTTGAGCGGTTCGCCACCCACGCGCTGGGTGGGGGAATCGGTGGTGACGAGGGCGGGGTACGCAAGTTCCAGCGCCACGAGCTCGTCATAGATCAGATCGAAGTCGCGATCCGAAAGTTCCGGTGTGGCGAGGTTGTGATAGAGATGATTATGCTTGGCGATGGACTGTCGCAGTTCCGCTGCGCGGGCGCTGGCCCTTGCCGGCGGGTCCGGCGGCGTGGTCACGGCGCGACTCCTGTCGCGGAGGCGGGTGTTTTCGCGAGTGATTCGGCGTAGGCGTCGGCAAGGACACCGGCGTTGCGCGCATAGCGTTCCGCATTGGCGATGCTTCCCTGCTTGCGGGCGAGTGCGCAGCAGAGGGCATTCTCCTCGGGTGTTTGGGGCGTCCCGAGCCAGAGCAACCGGTCGTCCGGATGCAGTTTGGTGACATCGATTACGATGCTCTTTTCTCCGCTGGGGGCCGTGATTGTGCCCTGGATCCTTGAGCCGGCGACGACCATCACGCGGAAGGCGAGATTCGTATTCCCGCGGCGCAGTTGAATGAGATGCCCCGCTTCGGCGCCAATCGCCTCGGCGATGCGCACGTTGGCCGCCTGGACGGCGGCGGTGTATTGGCGCAGGGAGATCAGGTCCGCGCGTTCTTGAGGGGTGACGGCCGCGGCGCCGTATCGGGTCAAGACGGCGGCAGCCCGGTCGTATTCCTCCGCGAGGAGCAGGCCGGCGATCCTGTTGCGAATTTTGTGCATTGGCGACAGTGATGCGGTGTCAGGCTCGATCGGTGCAAAGTCGACCTCGGCGCTGTTGTCTTCGGCAAGTGTACGCGGGTCACCGGTGGACAGGCGTTCCGCCTCCGCGGGCGCGTCTTCGACGGTAACGGGAACCTGTGGCGCCGGCTGACCTGGGGGAGGGAGGCAGAGGCTGTAGGCGAGAAACAACCACCAGGCGACGAGCACAACACAGGCGACGTTGCGCAGGAACGTCATCCGGGGTGATGACGCAGCAGGCGTGGACGTGGGGACGAGCGAGGGATCTGGGGCGCCACGGCGGCGGAAGAGGCGCGCCCAGAATCCGGGAATTCCCTCGAGACCATTGTGCCGAACGCGAATTCGCGTGCTGCCAATCACGACGATGTCGCCGGGGCTGAGCGCCTGGTTGTCGACGAACAGGCCGTTCACTTCGGTGCCATTCGCGCTTTTCAGGTCTGATACCCACAGGCGGTTCGCGCGGAAGAAGAAGCGGGAATGCGTGCGCGAGAGCATGTCGTCGAGAATGAGGAGTTCGTTCGTCCGGTCGCGGCCGAGTTGCAGGCCCGCTTGCGGAACGGTGTGGCGTTGGCCCTTGAGGGGGCCGGCCTCAATGACGAGGTGTACGATGGTCGTGTTCTTCTCAGCGGGCATGATGGTTGATAGTAGCACGGCAGGCAGGGGGCGTCTATGGGAGGGCGAAAGGAGGTCAGCGCAGCCAAAACGTCAGCGGCCAGCGTAGGGGGGTGATGGCCCAGGTGTCGTCCTCGCCCGGCGTGAGTGTGAAGAACTGATGGGCGTGCGGATGGGCGGGTAGCTCCGGATTGCTCCAGATGTGGATATAGACCAGTTGTTGATTGCCAATCTGGCGGGCTTTGATGGTGGTGATGACGAATTGATCGCGCAGCAGGAACCAGGATTCACGCAAGGCCCCCGGCACGCCTCCTCGGACGAGGGCGTCGCGATGGCGCTCCACAAGTTCATCCGTGAGGGTGGCAAGTGCGGAATCCGTCAACCCCACCATGCGGGCGTGAAAATGATGTGACCAGGCCAAGAGACCGGCGGCGATGAAGATCAGAACCAGGCTGAGAAGAAAGCCGCGGGATTTGGGGATCGGCATGGCGTTTCCTTGGGGTAGAGGGCTAATGCGTGAACAACAGTTTGGCGGCCATGATAAGCAAGGTGGCGTTCAGGACAATGCGAATCAAGCGTTCCCCGTGACGGACGGCGGCGTGCGCGCCGATCCATCCGCCCAGCGCATTGCCGGCGGCCAAAACCGCAGCGGCCAGCCAGTCGATCTTGCCGTGGGCGGCAAAGATCAAAATGGCCACGATGGTCAGGATGCCCACGATGATGACTTTGTGCATGTTCACACGCACGAGGTCCAGGCCGAGGCCACGGTAGAGCACGGCCATCAGCACGAACCCGATACCGGCCTGGATAAAGCCGCCGTAGAATCCGATGAAGAGCATCCACACATGCGCCAGGATCAGTCGGCGCCGCTCGTCTTCGGGGGTTGCGGCATGGAGGGAGGGCTTGGGTTTCGGTCGCGCGGTGACGATCATGATGATGATCATCAGGATGGCGAGCAGGCGATTGAACCAGAGGCCTTCGAAGGATGCGCCCAGGCAGGCGCCGATGACGGCGCCGGGGATGGTGGCGAGGGCGAGCGAGGTGCTCATGCGCCAATCCGAGTAGCCTTTGCGCATGAAGCCGGCGGTGGCGAGGATGTTCTGAGCCAGCACGCCCACGCGATTCGTGCCGTTGGCGACGGTTCCGCTGAAGCCCATGAAGATCAGGGTGGGGAGGGTCAGGAGCGACCCGCCGCCTGCCAATACATTGAGGAATCCCGAAGCCAGTCCCACCACCGCAAGAATGACGGCCTGAGTGATCGTCAGGGTCATCGCAGGCAACCGGGGATGTTGGCTTCATCCACCTGAATGCAGGTGCAGGGGAGGTTCGGTACGGTTGCAGAAGAACGCTTGAGCGAAGCCTGCTTGGTCATCATGGGGTTATCTTCTGGGGTGTTCCGTGAAATCGTAAACGAGGATGCGGCGGGTCAGCGGTTTGACAATGTCCTGCACCATACGCGTGTGCGCCGGGTTGGTGAGGTAGGCGCGCATGGCGTCTGCGTTCGTAAAGGTGATGACGATGGCAACATCAAAGGTGCTGTCCACGATGTCGCGGTCACTCGGGATCATTGTACCGGCGACGATATCGATGACGCCGGGCAGGGCGCGCAATTCCAGCGAGGCGTCCACGAGGGTCTGGCGATGCGCAAGGTTGGCGGGTTCCTTCAACCAGCAGACCACGACGTGTTGCACGGGGCCGGTGAGCGGCGGTGGCACGGTGGGAGGCGGGCGTGTGGCGCAGCCCATGATGCTACAGGCGCAGATGACGGCAGTAAGGAGGGACAGGCGACACATGCTGTCTTTAAAGCGCAAACGCGCAAGATTTGCAAGGCGACTGGCAATGTGCTCCAACCGGCCGGTGGACGTGGCGAATGTGTATGCATTTGGTATGGTGTCGGGATGCATATAGCGATTGCATGTGGGGGGAGTGGCGGGCACACCTTT
>JAQCIA010000131.1 GCA_027620105.1 Verrucomicrobiota bacterium
TGATCTGGTGGAGGAGGCCGCCGCAGCCGGGGCTGATGTTTTCCTGAGTGGTGAACCGAAACTGATGGCCCACAGCCTGGCGCAGGAACTGGGGATTCATGCGGTCTTCGCCGGGCATTATGACACGGAAGTTTTCGGTGTGCGCGCCGTGGGGGAATGGATCAAGCGGCGCCATGCGTTGCCGGTGTCGCTGATTCGGCATGCGGTGGCGTTTTAGCGGTCGACTTGTGCCGCACCGCAGGTTGTGCAGAAAAGGCATCCCATCGTGAGTATGAAGCCAGTCTTGCAATTGATCACACTCGTTTTGGCGGGGCTGGTGATCTACGAGTTTATTCATAAACTCCTTGAGGCGCCGCCGGAGGTTCCGTCTGTAGAGGAATCGCGCACGGTGGCGGAGGGGGATTTTTCTGAGCCGGTTGTGCCGCCGGAACTGCCTCCACGCGTGCCTGCCCCCGTCCCGGAGCCGGAGCCTGAGGTGGCGATGCCGATCCTTGACGTGCGTGACGCGCCGGACGCGGCGCCGAGCGAGGAACTGCCGCCATTGGTCGCCGAGGCGCTGCCGGCCGGCGCCATACCGGATGAGTATGTGTTTCGTTTCTTCAGTGCTGCGGATCGGGATGCGTTCACGCGGCTGGCGCGTCAGTTGGGCGTGGACGTACTGGGCGAATTGTCGCTGGGCAATGCGGTACGCATTCGCGCGCGCAGCGAGGAGGAGTTGCGTCGATTGCTGCGTGACGGTCCCACCCCCCTGGAGCGGGGACGGAATTACTATGTGCAGCCGCCGGACGACCCCCTGCAGACGAAGATCACGCAGACGGAAAAATATGTGGCACTGAACGACCGGCTCTTGCAGTGGCTGGGATTTGACGGGCCGGATGATCGCCGGGAAGCGGTGTGACCGTGGCGGTGATCGACACGGCGGTGGGGCGGCATCCAGCGCTGAACGAGGGGCATGTCCTGCGCGTGGATCGGTATGGCGCGTCGCCGGAGGGTGCGATGTCCGCCCACGGTACGGCGGTGGCCTCGCTGATTGCAGGCAGCGGCGACGGTGTGGATGGCGTGGCGCCGGGAGCGCGGGTGATCAGCTTGCCGGTGATGTCCGGTGGGGGCGTGGGGGACACGTTCACCGTGGCGCAGGCGATTCTCGAGGCCGTGACCATGGGCGCGGATGTGATCAATCTGAGTCTCGGGGCGCAGGGTGACAGCCCGGTGTTGCGGGATGCGGTGGCGCATGCACTGGCGAACAACGTGGCGGTGGTGGCATCGACCGGCAACGACGCGGTTGATGCGGTGTACTACCCGGCGGCCTATCCGGGGGTGCTGGCGGTGGGGGCGACGGATGCCAACGGGCTGCACCTGCATTTTTCCAACCGCGGACCGGCGGTGGACCTGGTGGCCCCCGGCTACGGGGTGGAGGCGGCCTGGGAGGATGGCCAAGACGTGCTGTTCAGCGGCACGTCGGCCTCCACGCCGATTGTGAGCGGTGCACTGGCGGCATTGCTGTCGCAGGATCAATCGCTGACGCCGTTGCAGGCGGCGGACATTCTGATTGCGACGAGTTCGGATGCCGGGGCACCGGGGAAGGATGATGCCTACGGCGCGGGCGTTCTAGACCTCAAGCAAGCGCAGGCCTACAGCACGAAGGGCATCTACGACATGGTGGCGGCCGCGCCCTACATTCATCACGAGGGGGCGAATGGGGAAACGCTGCGCGTGCAGGTGTACGCACAGAATCGGGGGACGGAAGTGCTGCGCGAGGTGGTGCTGACGGTGGACGTGGATGGGCGCAAGGAAATCACGCGGGTGCGCAATGTGGTGGTGGGGCAGACGATTACGCAGGAGCGCCTGCTGGATTTGCGGACGGTGGCGCTGCCGCACACGTACGTGATTACGTACGATGTGGCCATTGCGGGGGCGCGCGATTCCGTGCCCGGGAACAATCGCCGGCAGCATTTGATCAAGGCGCGCGGCGAAGCCACGCCGTAAGCTTCAGGCGCCAGTGGGGCGGCGCAGGGCGATCGGCGGATCAAAGATTTCGCGCAGGACGATGGCCTTGCGCAGGGCTGCAGCGTTGGACAGGTCGGCCGCGAGGGCGTCGTTCAGGCCATGTGGTCGCCGGGCCAGGGGGCTGACGTATGCGGGCGCGAGGGGCTTGCGTCTCTTCGTGTTAACTTTTTTCTGGCTCTGTTTTCGTGCCGGTTCGCGCTCGGGCTCGAACATGGGCTGCAAACCCAGTGGCGGTGGTGGCGCGATTTTCCGGGCGACGGGAAGTGGCCGCTCTTCGGGGACCTGCATGTCCAGCGGCGGCGTTTCCCGTTCGGTCGGCGGGGCGCCGGTCAAGGAGCGGATGAAATCTTCAATATCCTGTTGGGCATCGGTGGCCGGGATAGGGAGACTGGTGGTCTGGCGTGGCGGCGGGGCGCCCGGAGCCTGACGGCGCGGGCGCTGGCGGTTCGTGCGCGCCATCTGGGTGAAGAGGGTGAAGCCCACCACCACCAGCCAGATGACCAGCTCAGGATCGAGTCGTAGTGCGAATAGGCCCATTGTTCCTGCACGTCCGTCGGTCTTGGCTTCGATTGCGTGCTTGCCGCACACGGTGCGGTACTACAGTGCCAAGTTCCTGTAGTAGCGTCACCACGTGGCCCATCCGTCCTGTTATTGCGTGAGGTCCTGGGTGCCCTGGGGTTCGTCCTTCCCGGAGATCGACTTGCGCATGCTCGTGTCCGCATCAATGTTCTGGATGCGATAGTAGTCCATGACGCCGAGATTTCCTTCGCGGAAGGCCTGGGCGATGGCGCGGGGCACATCGGCCTGGGCTTCCACGAGCTTGGCATTCATTTCCTGGACGCGGGCCTTCATTTCCTGTTCGAAGGCGACCGCCATGGCGCGGCGGCCTTCCGCTTCGGCCTGGCGCATCTTCTTGTCCGCTTCGGCGCGCTCCGTTTCGAGTTGCGCACCGACGTTGGACACGTCCACAACGCCCGCCACGCTGATGTCGGCGATGTCGATGGAGACGATTTCGAAGCCGGTCTGCGCATCCAGGCCACTGTCGAGCACCTTGCGGCTGATCTTGTCGGGGTTCTCCAGCACGTCCTTGTAGCTGGGTGAGGAGCCGATGGCGCTGACGATCCCCTGGCCCACGCGGGCGATGATGGTGTCCTCCATGGCGCCGCCGACGAGGCGGGCAAGGTTCACGCGCACGGTCACGCGGGCTTTCACCAGCAGGCGAATGCCGTCCTTGGCCACGGCATCCAACCAACCCGTGCCGCCCTTGCCCGGATCCGGGCAGTCGATGACGTGCGGCGTCACGCTGGTTTCCACGGCCTTGAGCACGTCGCGTCCGGCGAGGCGGATGGCGGCGGCGCGCTGGAAGCTGAGTTCGAAACCGGCCTTATCGGCGGCGATGAGGGCGCGTACGACATTCATGACGTCACCACCGGCGAGGTAGTGCGCTTCCAGTTCATCCGTGGTGACGGCCAGCCCGGTCTTCACCAGCATGATGCGGGCGTTCACAATCTGCTCGGAGTCCACGCGGCGCAGCCACATGCCGATCAGGGACCTGAAGGAGACGCCGGCGCCCGACGACAGTGCGCGAATCCATAGTTTGAAGAAGTTGCCGATGACGACGATGATCACCAGGACGACGATTCCGGCGATGCCGAAAACGATGAAGCCAATTTTTTCCATGGGTGCCTGTCCTTCCTTTTTCTGTTCAGGCCGGGGGTTTGTTTTCCGACCGGCTCACGACGACGCGGTTTCCTTCGACACTGACAACGCGGACATTTTCTCCGGATGTGATCAGTTCACCCCGGGTGATGACATCGATCCGGCGACCGCCGATGGTCGCGAATCCGCAGGGACGGAGCGCGGTGGCGGCCTGTCCCTCGGCGCCCAAAAGCGTCTCAAGTCCGGGTTGCGCGGCTTTCGCGGCTTTGAGTGTGGCGCCGGGGATCAGTCGCTTTCCCAGACGGCTGTTTGGAAACACCGTGATCCACCAATACAGAATGACACCCAGCAGTGCGAGCACGAAAACCGCGACGTAGGGACCATAATTGGGGAATGCGGAGAAAGCGGAGACGATGGATACGAGCAGCAGGAGTCCGCCGAATGCGCCGAGAATGCCACCGGGCACGAGCACTTCGGCGCCCAGCAGAATGAGGCCGGACGCCAGACAGACAAAGAAGAGTTGCATCATATGATTCAGCCAGCTGTACGTGCCGGTCACGCGGGTGGCGTCACGGCATCCACGATAATACGATTTCCCTCAACTTCGGCAACGACAATGGGACTGCCCTGGTCAACGAAGGTACCGTGCGTAACCACGCTGAGGCGCTCGCCATCGAAGTCGCCAATGCCAGCGGGGCGCAGGGCGGTGACCGCGCGGCCGCGACGTCCGATCAGAGTGGCCGGTGCGGCCTCAACGGTATAGCCCGCCGCTCTGGTGTTGGCGGCGGTCAGCATGAGCCGTCCGAAGATGGCGGTTTTGGGCAGGTAGCGCGCAAGGATGAGCATGGCGCCGAGCAGGAGGGTCATGGCGAACCCAAGGTTGATGACGCTGCGCCGACGCATGAGCGTGGGGAAGGTCAGGGCGGGCAGGTCCACGGGAACGACTGGGGGTAGTTCAACCATGGACATCAGCACGGCGGCCAGCATCATGACCACGCCGGCGATGCCGGCGGCGCCAAATCCTGGCAGTAGAAAAATTTCCGTGAGCAGGAGGATGGCGCCCACGGTGAACATGAGCAGTTCGAGTATGCTGGAGAGGCCCGCGATGTGATGGCCCCAGAACCAGAGCGCGAGGCAGCACATGCCGCCGATGCCCGGGAAGCCGAAGCCGGGCACTTTGAATTCGATATAGAGGCCCAGCAGACCCAGGGCCAGCAGGATCCCGGAGAACGGGAAGCCTTCGATGACGCGCGCGATTTTTTCGGCGGTGGTGATTTCCACGGTGACGACGCGGCTTTCGGCGTGGCCGATGGTGGCGAGCATGTCTGTGAGGTTGTCGGCGAGTCCGGCCGCGAGCAGCGGTTTACCGCCCTCGCGCAGTGGCTCAACGGCTTCCGTGGCGGTGAGGGTCAGCAGGTGGCCTTCCGGACAGATGACGCGATTGCTGATGCTGTAGCCGGCTTCCGGGCGGATCATGGCTTCGCCCAGGGCGGGGTCGTGGCCCTTGGCTTGCGCAGCGGAGCGCATGAGGGCAAGGGTGGGCGACATGACTTTTTCCTTCAGGTCTTCGGGCACCGCCTGAGCGCCGCCGGTGGGAAGGGGCGACATCATGATCGGCATGGCATCGCCGATGAGGCCGGTGGGCGTCATGTAGATGGCGTCGGTGGCGAAGGCAATTATGGCGCCCGCAGAAATCGCGCGCGGATGCACGAAGGTGTAGGTGGGAATGGACGAGTCCAGTAGGAGGAGGACCATCTGCTCGGCGGTATCCAGCTTACCGCCCGGCGTATCCATGTCCAGGACGATGGCGTCGGCGCCATTGGCACGGGCTTCGTCCAGACCGCGGCGGAAGGCGTAGAGCAGGCCACGCTCGATCATGCCCTGCACGGGAATGACATAGACGAGCCCCTCTGACGCGGGCGGTGCGGCGGGGGTGCTGTCGTCAGCGGTGGCAAAGGGGGCCGAGGCCAGGACAAGCACGGTGGCCAGCAGGGCGGGTAAAAGGTTGCAGGACAAAGAGTGTTGGCGTTTCACGCCGAGTATTATGCATACTACGCGTGCGCGGTCAGCAACAGTTTTTCTTGGGGAGCAGCGGACCGGAGGGACATGCAGACAGATCGTATCTATATTCGCGACCTTGCCGTGACCTGCATTGTGGGAATTTTACCGCGCGAGCGGAAGGTGCGGCAGACGGTGCTGATCAGCCTGGCCCTGACGTGCGATCTGGCGCGGTCGGGGCGCAGCGATAATATTGCCGACACGGTGGACTACAAGACCCTGACGGATCACGTCAGCCGGGAAGTCAAGGCGAGCAAACACCTGCTGATTGAGAAAATGGCGGAACATGTGGCGGGCATTTGCCTGGCGGATCGTCGCGTGCGGGCGGTGACGGTGACCATCGACAAGCCGGCAGCGATCCCGCGCGCCCGCAGTGTGGCGGTGGCGATCACGCGCCGGCGGGGCAAGCGGTAGCGACATGGCACGGTACGTGATCGTGAAACACCTGCACGGATCATGCTGAAACCTGGGCACTATCATCTGGTCGGCGCCGCGGGCGTGGGCATGAGCGCGCTGGCCCAGGCCCTGGTTGGGGCGGGCATGTGCGTGACCGGCTCGGATCGGGATCTGGGTGCGGG
>JAQCIA010000132.1 GCA_027620105.1 Verrucomicrobiota bacterium
GATCTGCACGCCCAGCCCTTCGAGCAGCGGGGCCACGCGTTCCGCATAAACCGCCGGATCGAGCGGCTGATCCTCAGGCTTGTAGCGAATCCCGATGCCACCGCCGATATCCCAGTAACGGAAGGTCGGGTAGGTCGCCTTCAGCTTGGCGCAGAAATCGCGCATCTTGGTCACCGCATCGTGGAAGGGTTGGGCCGTCAGAATCTGCGACCCGATGTGCATGTGCAGGCCGGCGATTTCAATATTCGGCAGGGCCGCGGCCAACGCATAGGCCTTGAGCGTGCGCTCCACGTCGAGACCGAACTTGTTTTCCTTCTTCCCGGTGCTGATATATTTGTGCGTCTGCGGATCCACATCCGGATTGATGCGAAAAGCAATGCGCGCGGTCGTGCCGGTTTCCACGGCGCAATCCGAAATGCGCCGCGCTTCCGGCTCCGATTCGACCGTGAAGAACAGAATGCCCGTGCGCAGCGCGTACCGAATGTCGTCCGCCGTCTTGCCCACACCCGCGAAAACGATACGCGCGGGATCGGCACCCGCGCGCAATGCACGGAACAGCTCGCCGCCGGAGACGATATCCAGGCCCGCGCCCGCATCCAGCAGCGTGCGGATCACGCTGGCATTGGAGTTGGCCTTCATGGAGAAGCAGATCAACGGCTTCACACGCGCCATGGCGGTGGCGAGGCGCTCGTACTGCTCACGCAAATGCGTGCGGCTGTACACATAGAGCGGCGTGCCATGCTGCTCGGCCAGCTGACGTAGCGATACGCCCTCGGCATGCAATTCGTCATTCTGATAGGTAAAAGCGTCCATATTTTCCCCCGTCGCGCGGGGGATCAAGTAGCACAGCCCCCCCGCAGTGTCAACGCGCCGACGGGCCTAGGCTGTCCGACGCCTTCTACGATTCTGGCTGAATCAACGGATACAAGTCGGCCAGAAAGTTCTCCAACGCCCCTTTGCGGGATTGGGTGAAGCTGGGGCGCTCGGTCGTCACCGCCACGTAGGCCCAGCGGAGATGCACGCCGTGGGCAATACCATCCCACGCCGTCAGCAGCATGCGTTCGAGATGCAGAGGCGTCTCGTGCCCGCGCGCCGCAAACCAATACGCATACACCGCTCGCCCGCCACCCAGATCACAAGCAAGCTGACCTGCGGCATCCGTCAAGCATGCGAGTAGTTCCCGCCGGCCTCATTCCACTGCCCGGCGATCCACCGAAATAGCGAATGGCTGACGCCGGGCTCCACGGCCGCCACGCCCCAGACATGGAATAGCGTGGCAACCAACGCCACCGCGATCACCCCGCATCCGATCTGGATCTGCGCTGAACGAGAAATGGTCATGCGCCGGAAGTCTAGCAGCCGCGGCCCGCACGGTCATGGTGCTTGCATCATTTGGAAAATGCCTTCCGCCGTGGTGCTTCGGTTGTCTATGATGCCCGTTTATGAGTTTTAGCCGTGCATATCGACCAGGCCGCCTGCTTTTCGTGACCGACGTCCTGTCGATCATTGCCGCCTACTACACCACGCTGTTCATTCGCTTCATCAGCCCCTGGGGCGACCAGCTGTTCACCTGGATCAACCGCACGCTCGGGGTGCGCGAGACCGGCGCCGTGGACGCCTTGTTTCGCGAATTCTACGTGGAAAGCGCCCCCCGCATCATCGTCCAGCTGATTCTGGTCCTCTGCACCCTCTACGCCTTCTGGAATCTCTATGCGGCGCGCCGTTTTCTGCGGCGACGCCCGGTGCTGTGGTCAATCATCGTCTGCAACGTCATCGCGCTCGCGATTTTTTATGCGTATTTTTACCTCCAGCGCAACCAGTTCCACCCGCGCAGCATCTTTGCCTGCATCCTGCTCGTGAACACCGTTTACGCCGGGGCCCTGCGCGCCCTGCACGACCGCATCCTGCGTCACCTGCGCACATCGCGCGGCTTCGATCGCTGGCCCGTGGTTATCGTGGGGCAGAATCGCGACGCGGATCGCATCCTGGACATCATCGAGGATTCCCCGGACCGCGGCCTGATCCCCTCAGAGCAGCTGGCCCAGGCGGAAGGTGAACCGTTCGAGGCGCTGCTGGACCGTGTGCGCCACGCCGTGCCGGGGCATGGCGCCCGCTTGGCCATCCTGGCCGATGCGCGCTGCACGATCGGACAGATCATGGAATTTCTGGAGATGGCCGATGAACTCGACATCGCGGTGATGATTCTATCGCGCGAGCTGGATGTGCTCCTGACCCGCGCGCGCATCGAAAGCGATTTGATTCACGGCATCCCGCTCGTGCACTTTGCGGCGCCCTCAACCGCCGCGGGCTACGTGCGCATCAAGCGCGCCGCCTCCGCGGGGCTGGCCGTGCTGGCGGTCCTGATTCTTGCGCCGGTGTTCCTGGCGGTCGCCCTGTTGATCCGCGTGACCAGTCGCGGCCCCATCCTCTTCGTACAGGAGCGCATCGGCGTGAATCACAAACCCTTCGCCATGTACAAATTTCGCACGATGATCCATCGCGCAGACGAAAAACTCGCTGAATTGGAGAAATTCAACCAGTCCGGAGCCGGTCTCTTCAAGATGCGTAACGATCCCCGTGTCACATGGATCGGACAATTCCTGCGCCGCTACAGCCTTGATGAATTGCCGCAGCTCTTCAATGTTGTCCGTGGCAACATGACCCTCGTCGGGCCGCGTCCCCTGCCGCGCCGGGATTTCGAGAATTACTATGAAGACTGGCACTACGGCCGCCACCACGGCCTGCCCGGCCTCACGTGCCTCTGGCAAGTCTCCGGCCGCAGTGAGCTCGATTTCCACAGCATGTGCATCCTCGACGTCTACTACCTGCGCAACCAGAACTGGGTGATGGATCTGCTCATTCTCATGCGCACGGTTCAGGCCGTCCTCTTTGCCAAGGGGGCCTACTGAGGCGCTGGCGGGGGCGCCGGCATGGTCGCGGGCGAATCGGCGACCCGCACGCGGGGATACCAGGCGGCGATGAAGCGTTTCACGCGTTCGTGACCGGACTCCGGCGAACCGGCGGTCGATGTGGACACCGAGACATAGGCCCAGCGCGTCGCCACGTTGCGCAGAACCCGGTCATAGGACATCCAGAACAGGCGTTGCAGGTGTGAGGGCGTCTCCCGGTTATTGCCAACGAACCAGTAGTCAAAGCACGAGCGAAACGCGTGGGTTTCGCCGCCGGGGAGCACCTGCTTGAGTTCCAGATCCAGCCCGCGAACGCGCAGCGGCGGCCCACCGCCGATGTTCACCGTGAAGTCCGATGCATTCACGATGGTGTGCCCCTGTCCCACCACGCAAATCTCCGGACGGTGGATGCTGGAGCGCTCGCTGCCGCTGAAGACGATCGTCACATAAACCGCCGCGCCAGCCGAATCCACATAGCATCTCTTGACTAAGACCGTGTCGGAGGGCAGCAACTGCTTCTCAGCCAGCGAAATCGGCTCCAAGAGACCCGCGCAGGCGGGACAGACCTCCGAGTCGTGCAGATTCGTCAGGGTGAACGCTTTCAGACACTGCGGATTCTGGCAGAAGCGCTGCTCCGTCCCCATCCACTCCCCCACTTCCTCCGGCAGCTGCGTGGACAGCGCGGTTCGATCTGAAACGCGAACCTCCGGCATGCGGGCCAGAGCCAGCATGCCCAGCATCAGCAGGCCAATCACCACCCCGTAGGGCGCCCACGCCCGAGCGCCGACCACGGGCGCGGCCTCCGCACGCGCGGGGGACGGAGCCTCGGCCGCCGTCGCGTGTTTCCGGCCTCCGAGCTTCTCGATCCATCGCGCCGTTTCCAGGATCAACAGCACGGCCACGACGTAGACAATATAACCGGAGTAATTGTGATAAGCGCCCAGGGCCACATCCGTTCCGAACCACACCGCCATCAGCGCGACACCCACAATACGTGCGACGTTGCCGATGAGTGCCACCGGAACCGAGGCCAGGAAGAGCAGCCACTTGCGCGCGAGCGTGGCCTGCGTGACATAGGCATAGACCGCGACCACGGCCATCATGGCCAGACCATCATGAGGGCGAACAGCGACCGGATGCCGCTGCACGGATCGGCGACATCGAAGTTAAAGCCGCCGCCCGCCGACGAGAAGATCGCGGTGCCCACGCGCTGCGCCGGAACATTCAGTCCGTTGAGCAGCCCCGTGGAGATCGTCGAGGCCAGCAGCCGGAGCGGGAAGGTGAGGTTGTCGAAGAAGTTCCAAGGCACGCAGAAGAGCAGGTACACACAGGGGAAGAAGAGGAGCTTCGCCGCCGGCGTGCCCATCAGGAACCAGGACGTGCCCCACAGCAGCGCAATCAGTGCCAAGGCCGAAAGTTGCGGCAGTTCCGCCTTCGCGCCCATCCAGTGGGCCAGCAGTCCCAGCACAACCACGGCCAGACCCGCGAGGCTCGTGTGCCGGGGAATGCGCGCCCACTCCTTCCGCCGGCGCCACACCAGCCACGCGCTCACCAGCGGGATCGCCCACCCGTGGGAGTAATTGGTGCCGCCAAACGAAAGCGCACTGTCCCGCCAGCGCCTGGTCAGCCACACGAAGAGCGACCGGGATGCTTCCCGCACATCCAGGCCGGCGTAGGCGTTGCCCCAGAAATGGAACATGCAGACACCCAGGCCAACGATCACGGCGATCAACCCGGCTCTTACCATGAGCACCCGCGTCCAAATGCGCCTTTGGCCAGAACCGGTTCCGTCACTGTGCATCTCATTCATTGGGGCACTTTCGCCGCTTGAGCGCCTAGCAGGCCCGGCGCATAAACAACAGAGGATTGATCCGTTTAACCAGCCCTGGCCCAGTCTTGCCTGTCCAGGAGTGGACCGATGCGCCATTGGCGGATGAAGCCGGGGGACTTCTGAACCACATTCGCGCAGCTCTTCCCGTGGTTTCTGGCTCTGCGCGCCTGGGTCATCCATGCCGGCTTAGCCGCTGCCGCAGGATGTAGTAAACAAAAAGCGGATTGCCAACAAGATACCGTCTCCACATCCGCCGGGGCTCAAGGTAGATCCGGTGCAGCCACTGCATTCCGCGTGGCTTCAGCCAGGGCGGGGATTCCTTCAATGTCCCGGCGTAGAACTGGATGGTGCCGCCGCCGATGTGCCACACGACGGCTTGGGGACACGTTTCGGCAACCACGGAGAGTAGGCGCTCCGTTTTCGGTGTTCCCATGCCTAGAAGAACAAGGTCCAGATCACCAGCCCCGCGAAGGAGTCGACGGTACTCGGCATCATCACTGTAGCCTCCGCCCGACACGACAATCCGGCAATGGCGACATACCGCTTCAATGCGGGCGGCGGCAGATGCGGCTTCGGACGGCAAACAGCCCAGCAGCGCGGCGCGCGTCGGCGGAGTTGCGGGATCAGCGACGAACGCGTGGAAAGCCTCCGTCATATTGCACCGCTCACGCACAGGAATCCCGAGCCAACGGGCGGCCCAGACGATGCTCATGCCATCAGCGGCAACAAGGCGGGCAGCGTTTAGGTGCCCAAGGAGTGATTGGTCGCGGACGGCCAGATTGTAGATGTGGGCGTTAACGCACGCGATCGTACGGGGTGCGATCGCCCGATTGGCGAGTAGGAGCCGGATCTCGCTTAGGAGTGCCGACACTGTGTGCGTCGAACACGGGACGAGCCCGAGATGAAACGTTGCCGGGGCGGAGCACATGTTGGAATTGTTAACCATCAAGCGTCAGAAGAGGGCCGAAGGCTTGCAGAGAATCCCCGACCTGCGCCGCACGGGCCACCTGATTCTCGCGACTGGACTGATCCACGGTCGGCCCGCGATGACGCCAGCTCGGTATACAAGCCAAGCACGTGACTATAGAAAAACTCGAACTCAAATAGCCGCAGGAATCGTGCGCGGCCCTGCGCGCCCATGCGTGTACGCTGATCGGCGTCCTTCAGCAGTTGCTCAATGGCAGCCGCCATCGCGGCCGGATCATTTGGGGGCACCAATAGTCCGGTGATTCCGTCCTGCACGATTTCCGCGGTTCCGCCCACGTGGGTTCCCACAACGGCTTTGCCCAGCGCCATGGATTCGATCGTGACATTGCCGAGCGGTTCCGGCTCCACGGACGCCATGATGGAGACGTCGAGTGCGGCCAGCGCCGGTCGCGTGTCATCGAGGTGGCCGATGAACCGGACGCGGCCTTCCAACCCCCGCGCCTTGACAAGCGATTGCAGCGCCGCCAGATGCGACTCGTTACCCGGAAAGGGGCTCCCGACAATCAGAAACGAGACGGCCGGATGGCGTGCCTGCAAGCGCGCCGCCGCCTCGA
>JAQCIA010000133.1 GCA_027620105.1 Verrucomicrobiota bacterium
CGTGGCTTCTATCCGGCGGAGCGGAGCAAGGGTCCGGCGGCCGAGATTGGTCGCATTCCGATTGACTCGGTCTTCTCGCCGGTGAAGCGCGTGCAGTTCTCGACTGAGAATACACGGGTGGGACAGCGGACCGATTACGACCGACTTGTGCTGGAAATCTGGACGGATGGACGCGTGACGCCGGATGAGGCGCTGACAACGGCATCTTCAATTCTGCGGCATCATCTGGATGTGTTCGTGAGTTTCGATGATGATCTGGTCGAGTTTGAGGAAACGGAGAAGCGCATTGATGCCGAGCGGGAGGATCTGCGCCGCAAGCTACGCATGAGCGTCAACGAGATTGAACTCAGCGTGCGTGCTGCCAACTGCCTGAACAACGCGAATATCACCTCGGTGGGTGAACTCGCGCAGAAGAGTGAGGCGGAGATGCTGAAGTATCGCAACTTCGGCAAAAAGTCTTTGAACGAAATCAAGAGCAAGCTGACGGATTTGGGACTGGGGCTTGGCATGACCTTTGAACCGGAACTGCTGAGCGAACCCGTGGCTCGCGCCGCGGAGTGAGGGGAGTTTTGGCATGAGGCAGCGTAGAGCTGACACGCGGCTGGGACGGAAATCGGCGCATCGCAAGGCGCTGCTGGCGGCACTGGTTTGCGGACTTATTTCGCGCAAACGGATCACGACGACGTTGCAGAAGGCGAAGCTGGCACGTTCGGCGGCCGATAAAATCGTAACGTTGGGTCGCCGGGGAACGCTGGACGCGCGCCGTCAGGTGACGGCAGCGCTGCAACAAACCCTTTGCGTGCGGGAACTTTTTGATACGATTGTTCCGCAGTTGAAGGATCGGCAGGGCGGTTATACGCGGATCATCAAGCTGGGACATCGGGGCGGCGACGGTGCCGAAATGGCCTTGCTCGAGTGGGTGGATGTGGCGGCTCCGGTGAAGGTGGTTGAGGAAACCCCGGCCAAAACTAGCAAAAAGAAGTGATGTAAACGGCCGCTGATGGGCGCTACGGCCCGTCTGACTAGTCGCGACTGCAGCGACGACTAAGCAGGAGATTGCGATGCCGAGATTTAAGTTTTCGGCGATGAACGCGAAGGGCGCCGAGACCGAAGGCGTTCTGGACGCGGCCAGCCAATCTGAAGCCATTACCCTGATTCGCTCGAAAGGGCTCTTCCCGACGCGCGTGGAGGAAATGGAAATCGCGGGGGCAAAGGCATCCGCCCCGGGCAGCAAATCATCGGGATCGCGCGCGGGCATGCCCGCGGCCAAGGGACTCAAAAAGGAGCTGAAGATGCCCAAGATCTTCGAGGCTCCGGTCAGGACCAAGCACCTGATGATCGTGACGCGCCAGATGGCCACGCTGATTCAGGCGGGTCTACCACTGTTGCGCGGCTTGCGTATTCTGCTCCAACAGGAAAAGCATCCGGTCCTGCGTCGCGCGCTGGCTGGCATGGGCGAAGCCGTTGAGGGGGGTAGCACATTCTCTGAAGCGCTCGCCATGTTCCCCAAGATTTTTGACAACCTCTTCATCAACATGATCCGTGCGGGCGAAGCTGGCGGTGTTATGGATGTGGCCTTGCAACGTCTAGCCGAGTTCATGGAAAAGGCCGAGAAGATCAAGCGCAAGGTCAAGGGCGCCATGGTGTATCCGATCGTGGTGCTGGTGGTGGCGATCGGCATTCTGATTTTTCTGCTGGTGAAGATCATTCCGTCTTTTGCGGAGATCTTCGATGATCTGCTGGGTGGCAAGGGTCTGCCGGCACTGACGCAGTTCGTGATGAATTGCAGCGAATTCGTGCGTGATCGCTGGTACGTCGTGGTGGTCACCATTTCGGTTCTCGTGGTAGCGGTGAAGATCGCCTGCCGATACCCGAAGGGTCGTTTCGCATTTGACATGCTGAAGTTGCGCGCGCCGTTGTTTGGTGATTTGGTGTTGAAGTCATCGGTGGCGCGGTTCGCGCGTACCCTCGGCACACTCATGACGTCGGGCGTGCCCGTGCTGCAGGCCCTGAATATTGTCCGGGACACGGCGGGAAACGCGGTGGTTGCCCAGGCGATTCAGGGGATCCATGACGCGGTCAAGGAAGGCGATAGCATGACGATGCCGATGGAAGCCTCCAAGGTGTTCCCGGGCATGGTGGTGAGCATGGTTGACGTCGGTGAGGAGACGGGTGCGTTGCCCGACATGTTGGTGCGTATTGCGGACAACTATGACGACGAAGTGGACACGGCGGTCGAGGCTCTGACGTCGATCATTGAGCCGGTCATGATTGTGCTCCTAGCGTTGATCGTGGGTACGATCGTGATCGCGATGTTCGTGCCGCTGATTGCGATTATCGGCGGAATCGAAGGTGGTTGAGGCGCCCGGCGCGCATTGGTTCGCCGGTTGGCTGGCGGATGCCGGAAGTTGCGCGTGCGGGTGAGGGTTTCTCCGTCCGATACTGAATTCCCACGTTGGCGGCATCTGTGCCTTGCTCCGTGGAATGGATGTGCCCGGGTAGATTGCCGCTGACCTTGACGGGCGGGCGGGGAAGCAGTAAAAGATATACCTTTTCTGTTCAGGATTTTGAATGTCAGGCTCGTCTGGCGCCGATGGTGAGGGCGCTCGGCGGGCGATTTTTGTTTTTGCCGGAGACGCCGATTGATCGGGGCGTGGCGTCTGCGGTCGGGAGTGACGACAACTCTGCCCGATGGTGTAATGGCAGCACACGGCCCTTTGAAGGCCTGAGTCCAGGTTCGAGTCCTGGTCGGGCAACCATCCAGAGTCGCGGCATTCCAGTTCAGGATCAGGGACGGCGGTCGGTTGGATATGAAAATATTTGCAGGCAACTCGAATCCGGAACTGGCGGCGCGCATTGCGTCGTATCTGAAGACGCAGCTGGGCGAGGTGGAGATCAGCCGTTTTACGGACGGGGAGATTTTTGTCAAGATCCGGGAGAATATCCGCGGGCGCGATTGTTTCATCGTGCAGTCCATCTGCAATCCGCCGAACGAGAATCTGATGGAACTGCTGATCATGATCGACGCGATGCGCCGGGCATCGGCGCGGCGGATCACTGCGGTGATTCCGTTCTACGGGTACGCGCGCCAGGATCGCAAGGACCAGCCGCGGGTGCCGATCACGGCCACGCTGGTGGCGAATCTGCTTGTGGCGGCGGGCACGAACCGTTTGTTGACGATGGATCTGCATGCGCAGCAGATTCAGGGCTTCTTTGATATTCCGGTGGATCACCTGTATGCGTCGCCGATCATCGTCAAGTACCTGCTCGACAAGAAGCTGCCGAATCCGATTGTGGTTTCGCCGGACATTGGCGGTGTGAAGGCCTGTTACGCGTATTCGCAGATGATGGGGTGCGGTCTGGCGATCGCGGCAAAGCAGCGCAAGAACGCGCGCGATGTTGAGATACTGGGGGTGGTTGGCGACGTTGCCGGCAGGGATGCGATCATGGTGGATGATCTTTCGACCACGGGCGGCACGCTCTGTTCGGCGGGGCGTGCGTTGCAGCAGGCGGGGGCGCATGCCGTGTACGCGGCGATCAGTCATGCGTGCATTACCGCGGAGGGGCTCGACAAGCTCAAGCAGTCGCCGGTGAAGGAACTGGTCGTGACGGACAGTATTCCGTTGCGCGATACGCGTGATTTTCCGGTCACTGTCCTGTCGGTGGCGGAATTGTTGGGGGAAGCGATCCTGCGGATACACGAGGATCAGTCCGTGACGTCGTTGTTCAGGTTATAATGCAGAAGAAGGAGTTGGGGAGCCATGGCGATCGAAATTGCAGCAAAGAAGCGCGAGACATCTGGATCAGCCGAAGCACGCCGCATGCGCAAAGCCGGGCGGTTGCCGGGGGTGATTTACAATAGCAAGGGCGAGTCCAAGCTCATTGAGCTGGTGAAGCATGATTTTGAGCGCATGCTGCATCATCACACGAGCGAGAACCTGATTGTGGATGTGACGGTGGACGGGCAGGCGCTGGGTATGGCGCTGCTCAAAGAAGTGCAGCATGATCCGATTTCGGGATCGGTGATGCATGTGGATTTCGTCGAAATTTCCATGACGCGCAAGTTACGTGTGAACATCGCGATTACGCCAGTGGGCATTCCGGTGGGTGTGGATCAGGGCGGCGGGATCATGGAGCAGGTGTTGCGCTCGGTCGAGGTGGAGTGTCTACCGGCGGATCTGGTGGAAGGATTCAAGGTGGACGTGTCGCACCTGGGTGTTGGCGATTCGCTGCTGGTGCGCGATCTCAAGCTGGGCGACAAGTACGCGATCATCACCACGGGAAATCTGGCCGTTGTGGCCGTGGCAGAGCCCATGGCGGAAGAGACGCCGGCGGAGGGCGTCGCGGTTGCGGTAGCCGAGGGTGGCGCGGGACCGGAAGTGATTGCGAAGGGCAAGAAGGACGAAGAGGGCGAAGAAGGCGTGGACGCGAAGGCTGGCGCCAAGGGCGGGAAGGACGAGGCCAAGCCGGGTGCGGGTGCGAAGCCGGCGGCGGGCAAGGATGCCAAAGGCGGCAAGGGCAAGTAAGGTTTCGAAGGGTGTATCGCGCGGTGGTTGTTGAACGCCAGGGTGGCGCCGTCGTGGTGCTGCAGGGGGTGGACGCCGGTAGGGTTTCGGCTGCGGCGCGGGGGTGCCTGTCCGGCTTGAGGGGCAATGGTGAAAGTTGTCGTCGGCTTGGGCAATCCGGGGCGGGAGTACGCGCAGACCCCGCACAATGTCGGGTTTGACGTGGTCGATGCGCTGGCGGCGGGGTTGGAAGGCACCTTGCGCGGCAGCCTGCGTTTGAAAGCCCACACGGGCGAAGTCCGCATTGGCGATACGGCGGTGCTGCTGGTCAAGCCCGATACCTTCATGAACCTCAGCGGCGAGGCGGTCGCAGCGGTCTTGCGACGGTCGCCGGCCACGGTGGAGGATCTGATCGTGGTGCTGGACGATGCGGATCTTCCGCTGGGACACCTGCGGGTGCGGGCGGAGGGGGGGAGCGGCGGGCATCGTGGGTTGGCTTCGGTCATCGCGAGCGGGGGCACCCAGGCGTTTCCGCGCGTGCGTGTGGGGGTTGGGCGCGGCGACGGGAGGCGGGATCTGGTGGCGCACGTGCTGGCGCGGCCTGCACGGGAAGATCGGATATTGCTGGCGCAGACGGTGGGGTTGGCGGCCAAGGCGGTTCTGGCATGCATCCGGGATGGCGTGCCGGCGGCGATGAATGCCTATAATGGGGCGCAGGCGCAGGAGTAGGAGTAGGCGGTTTTTCTGACTATTTTGTGATGATGTTGACCCGCGGCTTGACGGGACGTGATGGTCTGGCATATAAAAAAAGATTGCCTGCGAGAATCGGTTGGTCCGGAGGGTCAAGCCCTGCGGCAACGGGCGCGGGGGAGCAGACAGGAGATGCGGGCTTGAATACGTATGACATCATGTTTATTTTTCCGGCGACGCTGACGGACGAGCAGTACGACAAGCTGTTCGAGACGGCGCAGGCGGAAATCACGCGGGTGGGTGGGACGGTGGCGCGGACCGAGCGCATGGGACGTCGCCCGTACGCGCGGCCGATTGCGAAGCGTGTCGAGGGGCTGTACGGGCGTGCCTGGGCGAAGATTGATTCGACGCAGATTGACGCACTGACGGCGCGCTACAATTTGAATGAGGAAATTGTGCGTGTGCAGATCCGGCGGTTGCAGGGTGATGTGCCGCCCGTGACCACACGCACGCTGCCTGTGGGGGATGGACGTTCCTCCGAAGGGTCGCGCTATGGCGAGTCTCAATAAAGTCTTTCTGCTTGGGAACCTGACGAAGGATCCCGAAGTGCGCTACATTCCTTCCGGCACGGCCGTGGGCGAGATGCGGCTGGCGGTGACCGAACGGTACAAGACCAAGGAAGGCAAGGATGCGGAGCAGACCTGCTTTGTCGACATTGTGGTGTGGGGGCGCCAGGCGGAGACGTGCGGCGAGTATTTGAAGAAGGGTTCGCCGGTGATGGTGGAGGGGCGGCTTCAACTCGACGAGTGGAAGTCGAAAGAAGGCGAGAACCGTAGCAAGTTACGGGTGCGCGCCGATCGGGTACAATTTTTAGGGAGTCCGCGCGGCGGTGCGTCGGCGCGGGACACAGAAGAAAATCAAGGCGGCGGCGAGGTTGCCGAGCCACCGTCGGGTGGCGGCGGCAGCGCGGTTGATGACGACAACCTGCCGTTCTGAAGAGTGGCGAGGCGACCGTTGCGGTTCCCAGGTGGAATGCGCGGGCGGTCTTTCGAGGGAGGCAAGA
>JAQCIA010000134.1 GCA_027620105.1 Verrucomicrobiota bacterium
GGTGAATCCACCGCCAATGACGAGACACCTGCCGCCAACGGTGGCATTCTGAAATTCGTTGGCGGCCAGCAGCCAGGGCAACCCGTGGGCAATGCCGCCCTGTGCGTGCCCCTCAAGGTCGAGCAGATTGGGACGCAAGGTGCCGGCGGCCATGATCACGGCATCGAAGTCGTCAAGCAGCTTGGCCAGCGGCAACTTCGCGCCGATCGCCGTGTTGCAGACGATGGCGACGCCCTGCTGGCGAACCTGATCAATTTCGCGCTCCAGCAAGTCCCGGGGCAGGCGGAATTCGGGAATGCCCTGATTCATCATGCCGCCTGGCGTGGCGTGTTTCTCGTAGACGGTGCAGGCGTGCCCGAGCAAGGCGAGGTTGCGCGCGGCGGCCAGCCCAGCCGGTCCACTGCCGATGATGGCGATGCGCTTGCCGGAGGGGGGAAACAGCGGTTCCAGAATGACGCGGTCGTGGGCGCGGAAATCGGCCGCCGAGCGCTTTGAGAAGCAGATGGCCACGGGCTCGCCGAGCCCCTCCTCACCGTGGCGGCAGGGGGTTTCGCAGGGGCGGGAACAGACGCGCCCGAGCACGGCGGGAAAAACGTTGTCGCGCAGGTTGATGCGGTAAGCGGCGTCGAAGTCGCCTTGATAGATGGCGGAGAGGTATCCAGGAATGTCGGTGCTGGCGGGGCAGGCGGCGCGGCAGGGAATGTTCTTCTGCAGCCAGTGTTGGTCTTTTGCCTGCGCCACGAAGAGCCCGGTGGGGGCGGACAAGGCACTGGGGGCAAAGGTGCCGAACGGTGACGATGGTGGCGTCAAGCGCCCCCCGACGCGTTTCGTTTTCCAGAATCACGCATCCGGTGATATTACGCCGTGAAGCCGCTGAGTGTCAAAGCGGTGGCTACCGCGGTCGCGGCCACCGTGCTCAGGACCCGATGGGATGCCAGGTGGTCTTGATTTCCTGCGTATCCAGAATCAGGTAGGGGCTCTGGTGTTCGGGGGCAGACCAGTCGCTGGACTGGCGGACAATGGTGCGCTTCAGATTGTCAGCCGCCTTGATTTGCGTGGCCTGGATTTCGGCCGCATCGCTGCTGCACAGGATAACGGCATTCACGTCCATGTGGCTGGCAAATTGCGCCGAGAGTTCATCGCGCGTTCCCGTCAGAATGTTGACGACACCGCCGGGCACATCCGCGGCGTGCAGCACTTCTGCCAGAGTGACGGCACAGAGCGGGCGTGTGTTGGACGCGAGCACAATGCAGGTGTTGCCGCCCGCGATCGCCGGCGCGAGGTTCGACACCAGTCCTAGCAGTCCGTCCGCCTCAGGGGCCACGATCCCGACCACGCCGGTCGGTTCGCAAACAGAAAAATTGAAGTGCGAGGTGCTCACCGGATTCACGCAGCTGAAGATCTGCTGGAATTTGTCCGTCCAGCCCGCGTAATACACCAACCGGTCGATGGAAGCATCCACCTCCGCGGTTGCATCGGTTTCGGTGCTGCCTTGCGCGACCAGTTCGCTCACAAACTGGGCGCGCCGGCCTTCCAGCATTTCCGCGATCCGGTACAGGATCTGGCCACGCAGATAGGCGGTGGCATTCGACCACTTTTCCACCGCCGCCCGTGCGGCCACAACCGCTTCACGGAAATCTTTGCGCGACGAGAGGCAGAGATTGGCCAGGGCCGTCCCGTTCGGTGCGCGGGCGGTGAAGTACCGACCGGATTCGGTGCGCGGGAATTTTCCGCCGATGTAAAGCTTGTACGTTTTCAGTATGGGCAGGCGCTTGCCTGCGCCACTGCCGGCCTCTGCCGGTACCGGTTGTTTCGCATGTTCCGTGGTTCCCATCGCATCCTCCCGCTTCGCGCTCACGCAAGCTGCAGATAGGGCATGAGCCCCTGCAGGCCGCCTTCGCGGCCCACGCCGCTTTCCTTATAGCCACCAAAGGGCGATCCCGGGTCAAACTTGCTGAACGTGTTCGCCCAGATCACGCCGGCGCGCAGCTTGCTGGTCATCTTGAAAATCTTTGCACCTTTGTCGGTCCAGACGCCGCCGGAAAGTCCATACGGCGTGTTGTTGGCCTTTTCCAGGACCTCCTCAATGGTCCGGAACGTCTGGATCGCCAGCACGGGCCCAAAAATTTCTTCCTGCACGATGCGGTGGGATTGCGAGGCGTTCGTGAACAGGGCCGGCGCGCACCAGTAGCCCTTGGCAGGCAGTTTGCAGGAGGTCTGGTAAAAGTCGGCGCCCTCGTCTCGGCCGATCTTGATGTACGCCTGAATTTTGTCCAGCTGCATGCGTGAGTTGATGGCGCCGATGTCGGTGTTCTTATCCAGCGGATCGCCGACGATGAGCGTCTCCATGCGTTCCTTCAACTTTTCCACCACGACATCCGCCACCGACTCCTGCACAAACAGGCGTGACCCTGCGCAGCAGACATGCCCCTGGTTGAAGAAAATGCCGTTGACGATCCCTTCAACCGCCTGATCCAGGGCGGCATCCTCAAAGATGATGTTGGCGGCCTTGCCACCCAGTTCCAGCGTGTACTTCGTCTTGCGTCCGGCGAGCGCTTTTAAGATCAGCTTGCCGACGTCCGTGGAGCCCGTGAAGGCGACCTTATCGATGTCCGGATGGTTCACGAGTGCCGCGCCGGTCGCGCCGCCGCCGGTGATGATGTTCACCACACCCGGGGGAAGATCGGCGTCGCGAAAGACTTCGGCGAGTTTCAGGGCGGTCAGCGGGGTGGTTTCGGCGGGCTTCAAGACGACGGTGTTGCCGGTGGCCAGGGCGGGGGCAATTTTCCAGGCGGCCATGAGCAGCGGAAAATTCCAGGGAATGATCTGGCCGGCGACGCCGAGTGGCTTTGGTGTTTTTCCGGGAAAGGCGTAGGCGAGCTTGTCGGCCCAGCCGGCGTAGTAGAAAAAGTGCGCGGCCACGAGTGGAACGTCGACATCGCGCGATTCGCGGATGGCCTTGCCGCCGTCCATGGATTCGATCACGGAAAACTCGCGGGCACGCTCCTGGATGATGCGTGCGATCCGGTAGAGATACTTCCCGCGTTCGGCGGCGCTCAGCCGCGACCAGACCGTTTCGTAGGCTTGGCGGGCGGCGCGCACGGCGCGATCCGCGTCGGCGATCCCGGCCTCCGCCACCTCGGCCAGTTTCTTTTCGTTGGCCGGGTTGGTTGTGGCAAAATATTTGCCGGACTTGGGATTGACGAACTGGCCATTGATAAAAAGCCCGTAGCGTTCGCGCAGCTGGATATGGCCTGTGCTTTCTGGGGCTGGCGCGTAGGTCCAGTCCGTCTGGAAGTCAATGGCGCGGGCGGCGGTCTTGCGGCGCGGGCGGGCGTTGGGTTTCCGTTTCATGTCAATCCTTCGAGAAGTAATCCAGAGACTGATAGGCGCCGGAGCGCTCCTTCACGAGTTGCATCAGCACATCATTGGCGAGGCGGCTGGCGCCAAAGCGGAACCACGTTGGCGTGAGCCATGTTTTGCCCAGCGTCTCGCGCAACATCACCAGATACTGGATGGCCAGTTTCGCCGTGGCAATGCCGCCGGCGGGCTTCATGCCCACGACGCGGCCGGTTTCCATGTAGTAGTCACGAATGGCCTGCAACATGACCAGCGTGACCTGCATGGTGGCGGCCGGCTGCACTTTGCCGGTGGACGTCTTGATGAAATCCGCCCCGGCGTGCATGGCGAGGACACTGGCCCGGCGGATGTTGTCGAGCGTGCTCAGTTCACCGGTTTCGAGAATCACCTTGAGGTGCGCCTCGTTGCAGGCCTCCTTCACGGCGGCGATTTCATCGAAAACGTAGGCGTACTCACCCTGCAAAAACTCGCCGCGCGAGATCACCATGTCGATCTCGTCCGCACCTTCGCTGACGGCGAATGTTGTGTCGGCAAGCTTCACTTTGCGGGAGGACTGTCCGCTCGGAAAGGCCGTGGCGACGGAGGCCACGTTGATGCCGCTGCCGGCGAGCGCCTGCTTGGCGACGCGCACCAGCGATGGATAGACGCAGATGGCGGCGACGTGGGGCAAGTCGGGATAGGCATCGTGCAGATGGCGCCCCTTGTAGCAGAGCTGGCGAACCTTGCCGGCGGTGTCCTGCCCCTCCAGCGTGGTCAGGTCCATCATGCTCAAGGCGAGTCTGAGCGCGTGCACCTTGGATTCCTTCTTGATGCTGCGCTTCTGGAAGCGCGCGACGCGCTCCTCGACGCCGACTTCATCGACGCGCGAGACGCGCGACAGGTCGGGAAAAACGGGCATGGTTTCCGTGCGGGAACTCATGGGCGCGATTGCCTTGCGATGGCGAGACGATAGCGCAATGTCATGCGTGCGTCAACTTGCCGGCGCGGGCGGGCGCGTGAGCGGTTGCGGCGGTGCGCTTGCCGCCACGACGCGGTCACGGCCGGCGTTCTTGGCTTCGTAGAGGGCGGCATCGGCCGTGCGCACGAGCTGGGCAATCTCGGTGCCGTCCTCGGGAAAGGTGGCGATGCCCATGCTCACCGTGACCGCCGGCAGGTTGGGGAGTTTCAGTTCCGCCACGCGTGTGCGCATGCGGTCGCCGGCCAGGATGGCGCTGCGCTTGTCGGTTTCGACGAGCATGAACATGAATTCTTCGCCGCCATAGCGGGCCACGTGATCGATGGTACGCACGTCCTGGCGGAACGTTCGCGCGACGCCCTGCAGGACTTTGTCGCCAGCCTCGTGGCCATGATTGTCGTTGACACTCTTGAAGTGGTCGATGTCGCACATGATCACGGAGAGTGCGTGGCCAAAACGCTGCGCGCGCCGGAGTTCGTCATTCAGCCGGGCGAGCAGGTAGCGGCGGATGTGGAGCCCGGTCAGGGAGTCTGTGACCGACAACTCCCAGAGCTGTGCCTTGTTGATAGCGACCGCGGCCTGGTCGGCGATGGCGTTCAGCAAGTTCACATCTTCATCCGTGAACGCACTCCCGTCGCACTTGTTGGTGACGTTGATCACGCCAATGACTTCGCCATGCACTTTCATCGGCATGCAGACAATCGACTCCACGAACGACGTGGCGGCATTGACGAACTGTTCGTTCTCGTTGACGGAATTCAGAACGAGGGGCTCGCCGGACGCGAAGACCTGCCCGGCCACGCCCTCGCCGGGTTTGAAGGTGCGGCAGGCAAGTTCGGCGCTGTTTATTTTGTCCTGCGTTTCCTGATTCTCGAGGCCCTCGATCACGCTCACTTCGAGCTGATCCTTTTCCTGGTTGTAGAGCATGATCGAGCCCTTTTTGGCGTTGGCCGCGCCGATGGCCTGATCGAGGATGTAGCCCAGGAGTTGCTTGAGGTCACTGATGTGGGTCATGGCGCGGCTGATGTTGTACAGCATGGAGAGTTGGCGGAAGGTGCGGCTCAATTCTTCCTTCTCCGCGTTGCGCTTCACGTAGAGGTGGCACATGTTGATGCTGGATGCTGCCGTGGGGGCAAACTGCTTCAAAAAATCCAGCTCGGCTTCGTCGTATCCGCCGCCCGTGGGGCGATTGCCGAGGGTCAGCAGGCCGATGAGCTGATCCTTCAGAAACAGGGGCGCCCAGACGTCCGAGCAAAGCTGGCGCAGCTGGTGCTGGGCGAACACACGATCGAACAAGGCTTCGCCCGATGTGCTCGTGACAGCGAAGGGGGCGTCCTGTAGGACGTTCTGCCACAGCAGGCCCTCTTCGAACGGAAACTGAAAGTCCGGCGCGGTGGTGGCGGGCAAGCGCAACGTTTTGACCAGCCGGCAGCTGTGGGTTGGCTCGCCGTAGATGAACAGCGCGAGCGGGCCGGCATTGATCTTGTCGGCCACGATGGCGAGCAGCACTTCGTACAATTTTTCCGGGTTCAGGATGTTGTGCAACGCGCGCCCGGCGGTGAGCAGGCTGTTCAAGTCGAAGACCTGACGTTCCAGCTGGCGTGTGCGTGCCGCAAGATCAGGTGTCGTGCTCATGGCCCGGAGTGTATCCGGCGGGACGGGCAGGGTAAACGTCGAAAATCGCGCGCGTCGGTTCGTCGTGACGGTTTTGACGGGCGGGATGTTTCACTGGACATCGATCGGCGTCAGCGCCATGTTAGCCGACATGAATAATGCGGGCTTGCCGGCGGCGCTGGCGCAATGGCGTGGGGCCCTGGGTGCGGAGCACGTCCTCACCGAGGGGGCGGCACTGGCGGGG
>JAQCIA010000135.1 GCA_027620105.1 Verrucomicrobiota bacterium
GCTCCGCTATTGGGACAGGCTCTAGGTAGAGTAGACGGGTGGACGGCCGCCCTCCTACTCTACCCACAGCGTTTGTCCCCTAGCGCGGCAGCCCCGCCAGCAGGCGCGCAAGGTGCGGTAGAAGTTGCTTCTTGCGGCTGACGACGCTTTCCATTTCGAAGAGCCCCGTTTCCCGCTCCGGATAGTCCACGGCATCCACGACTCGCGCGTCTCCCACCACCATCAGCAAACTGAAGTGCAGCGTAATGTCCGTGATCATCAGCGCTGCGAAATCCAGTTCGCGTTCCTGGACCAGGCGCAGCAGCGCCTCGCGCAGCGCGACCTGGCGGCTGGCGAACCGGTTCAAATCTAACTCCTCAATCTGTGCCACGGCAAAACGCCAGCTGCCCTCGCCGTATTCCTTGCAGTCCACGCGCACGGCCTCGTCCGGCGCGGAGGCCTCGAGCGTGGAACCCGCGGCGAAAAACCGCGTGGCAAATGCGGCAACGTCCATGCTGCTCACGGATGCCAGCCAGGCCAGCATCTCGCGGTCCGTGGGCGTGGTCGTGGGCGAGGTCAGGTTCAACGTATCGGCCACCATGCCGGCCATCAGGCAGGTGGCGATCGGCGCAGGCGGTGTCATCCCGCACTGGCGCATGAAGCGACACACGATCGTGCAGGTGGAGCCCACCGGCTCGTTGATGAACCGAATCGGTTCGCGCGAGATCACACCCCCGCCCAGTCGGTGATGGTCCAACACCTCAAGAATCTCGGCCTGGTCGGCGCCCGTCACGGCCTGGGTCAACTCGTTGTGGTCCACCAGCACCAGCTTTGCGCGGCGCGGATTCACCAGGTCGGATTTCGAAAAGACGCCACGCAACGCGCCGGCCTCATCCAGCACGGGAAACAGCACCTGGCGCGCATTGCCCACCTCGTGTGCGCAGTGCTCGACCAGCATGGTCTCCGGATACGACAGGAACTCCCGCGCAATCGCCGGGGTAATGCGTTTCGCGCTGCGGATCAGGAGCGTCGTCGTGGCCGTGTCGTGCGGGCTCATCAGCACGCTCACACCTTGCGACAAGGCCGCGGCCCGCAGCTCTGCCGACAACTCGTAGCTGCCGGTAAGGATCAGCGCGCGCACGCCATAGGCGATTGCCGGCGCATGCACGGTGGGGCGGTCCCCCGCAACCACGAGCGTGCGCGCGGCGGGAAACTCTTTCATGCGGCGCGTAAACCCCTCGGCACTCATGGCGGCCACGGTCACGATCAGTTCCTCTTCCCGCCCCGGCTCCACGACATGCACGGCCCTGGCATCCAGCACCGCGCATAGCCGATCGAGACTGGTTTCGACCAGCCGGGCGCTGGCATCCACGGCCTGGTCGGGCATCACGAGTTCCACGAGGCGGGTGAGCGAGACGAGCCCGTGCAGACGGCCCGCGCGGTCCAGGACCGGCATCGCGCGCACGCGGCTGGCGCGCATGCGCTGATACACGGTGAAGAGCGCCACCTCGCGCCGGGCGATTTTCCCGACGGTGGGCCGCACATCCATGACCAGTTGCGGCGGTTCCACTCCCGCCTCGGACAGCACGAACTGGGTGCGGGCGTTAATTTCGCCGCAGGCCGCGGCCTGTGCGTCGGGCATCCCCTGTTCGCGCAAGAAGTGCGCGTAGGCAATCGCCGCACAGATCGAGTCTGTGTCCGGATTCTTGTGTCCAATCACGTAGACGGGCATGCGTGCAATTTACAGTTTCCCTCTTTCCGCGCCACGTCTAAAGCGGCACCCAGGAACCGGTATCAGCCCTTCAACATCCAGTAGAGGGGTCCGGAACCGACATTCGATTCCGCCGAAAAAATCGAGTGCGAGGACGAAGGACGAGGACGATGGTGGTGGGGCATCAGCCTATGTCGGCTCTCGGAAACCGGAGGTTATTCAGCGGAACCGACATTCGACAGCTCAAGGATTCGCTGCCCCGTGGTCAATGGGGCCAATTCTTGATCGTGGCATATTTGGCTGGGTGGCGCCTGACAGGCGGCAGGTTTGACGCTCCAGGATGGCTATTGCCAGCAACTTCCGGCGCTTGCCAAGCCCGCGGGAAAAGCCCTTACCATTGCATTCACCTATGAAAAAACATCTGCCTGCCGTCGCCGGGGTTCTGCTTGGCTTGGTTTTCATCATGTCCAGCGTGACGGTGTTGTTCAAGTTGACGCCGACGCCGGAATTTCCGGAGGGGTCGCCGATCGCGATGTTCATGGGGGCATTTGGGCCGACCGGCTATATGACCTTCATCAAGGTCCTGGAACTGCTCGGCGGCATCCTCGTGGCCATTCCGCGGACGCGGAATCTTGGGCTGCTGATCCTCGTGCTGATCCTCGTGCCGATCATCGTGAACATCGTGGCGTTTCACGTCTTCATCACGGGTGGCTCGGGCTTGCTTGAGCCCATGTTGCTCGCGATTCTCGCCCTCACCGCCTACCTGCTCTGGGTCGCACGCGGGGCGATTACCGGTTTGGCGAAGTAGTCGTCACGCGGGCAGAGAGGCGCCCGCCCCTCCTGGCTGAAGAATCTCAGCTGGCATCCGCCCTCATGGCAGCCACTACCGCCGATCCGTTCTGCGTGTGTTGGCGTTACAAGCCCGACTCTTTTTTGCCGCGCGTCGCGAACGCCGCAGTTCGGAATGATGCCGTTTCAAACACCCCCTCCCCATCCCTCTCCCTCTGGGAGCGGGAGTTCCGCAGCGGCAATCGACTCAGAAGGATTCACCGTGTTGTGCCATGCGAGCTCCAACTGCGCGGCCCCTCCACTTGCGGAAGACGACTGCAGCGAGGGGGCGCTCCGCACCAACGGAATCGTTCCGGCGGCGAGCGCCTCGTAACCGGTGTCGGGCGGCAAGTCGCGAACCTGCCGCGCCTGCACCGCCAGCTCGTCACAACGGGTATTCGCGGCGTTGTCGGCGTGACCGCGAACCCATTCCATGCGGACATCGTGCTGCTCCGCCAGCACCAACAGTTCCGCCCACAAGTCGGGATTGCGCACCGGGGCGCGGCCCTTGCCCCTGCACCATCCGCTGTTTCGCCAGCGCACCGCATAACCACCCATGAACATGTCCACGACGTATTTGGAATCGCTATGAAGTGCCACCGCCGATCGCTTCCCGTTCAGCGCCCGCAGGCCGACGATGGCCCCCATGAGCTCCATGCGGTTGTTGGTTGTCTGGCGAAAGCCACCCGTAATCTCCTGACGCTGGGCGTTCTGGATCAGGATCACGGCGTAGCCGCCAGGCCCGGGATTGGGACTGGCCGCGCCGTCTGTGAACATCGTGACCCGGGGGAGTGCTTGCGAATGCATGTCGGCGAGCCTAGAATTGTTCGCCTTGGAACGGAAGCGAATCGTTTTTGTGATTTGACCGAAAGGTCGCGCCAGCATGACGGGATTCATTTGATGCAGGTATTAATTATTGGCGGCACCGGCCTGATCTCCACGGGCATCGTGAAGCACCTGCTCACCCGTGGCGCCAGCATCACCATGTTCAACCGCGGCCAGCGTTCCGGAGAACGACCCGCCGGCGTCGCCGTGCTTCACGGCGACCGTAACGCGCCAGGCGTTCTCGAGCGCGCATGTGGTGCCCGACGCTGGGATGTTGTCATCGACATGATCTGCTTCACGCCCGAACAGGCCCAACTCGACATCCAGATCTTTGCTGGCCAATGTGCGCATTTCATCTTCTGCTCAACCGTCTGCACCTACGGCATCAAGGTGCCGCCGCGTGTTTTCATCGACGAATCGTTTCCGCAGGAACCGATCAGCACCTATGGAAAAAACAAACTGCGCTGTGAGCAACTTTTCCTGCAGGCGCATACGGAAGGGAAGTTCGCCGCCACGATCATCCGCCCCAGCCACACCTACGGCCCCGGCCATCCGCTGATCGACAACCTGGAGCCCGACCCCGTCGCGTGGGATCGCATCGAACGCGGCCTGCCCGTCCTCTGTGCTGGCGACGGACTGGGCTTATGGGTTTCAACCCATCGCGACGACGTCGGCAAGCTCTTTGCCTACGGCGCCATGAACACAAAGACCCACGGCCAGGCCTACAACGCCACCCACACGCAGCACCAGACCTGGGAACATTACTACCAGACCGTTGCCGCCAATCTTGGGAAGCCTGTCGACTTACGCTGCCTTCCCGCGCGAAAAATCTGGGAGCGCGATCCGGCGCGCTTCGGGCTGCTCCAGGAAATCACGGGGTTTCATGGTGCCTACAACTCCAGCAAGGCCACCCGCGACGTTCCCGAATTCACCTGCGACATCGCGTTCCCCACTGGCGCGGCCGAGACGCTCATCGACGCTCGCCACCGCAAAGCCTTGAAATCCTGCGCGAACGACGCCGTCTACGAACAACTCGTGTCTGCGGCTGAACACGCTTCCTGATGGAAGTGTCTCGATTGCACGCTTGTCGCACGCGGTGCGGCTGCCACCGTGCCAAGCGTAGTAGCGCCACCGTGTGGCGCATCCGCGTTGACACGATTCAAAAGGCCCCTCGACCACGCCTGACCGACGCCGCGGATCTCGGTCAGCCAGCGGCTGGTTGCGCAGAAAGCGCTTTGTGGACGTCGAGTTCTTCCGCCGCAATCGCTTCAGGCAGGGCAGCCCAGAATTCGTCGCCACCATCCGCAAGAATAAATGCCAGATAGAGACTGACGCTGCGGTCACCACAGGCTGCCCGGATCGCCTTGATCCCCTTCCGGAGGGATTTGACGGTCGGAGGCTCCGCCTCATCCAGAACACCACCCTCATGTGGAATGCCTTGCACGTCCAGGAACTGCTCGATCATCTTGCCGTGTCCGGACAGGAGATAGGTGCGCAGGAGATCACCCTGAAAGGGACGCAAATCGGGTTGGTGCATGCGGGCCAGGAGTAAGCTGGTTTTCTTTGCGTCCGGTTGCGCCTTCAGAAATTTTTCCCGGAAACGCAGGGAAGTCGCCAAGGTTGCCAGCACAAACACGCGCACCTGCTGCGTCAATGCATCGTCCGCGCTCCACAATGCGGCGCAGGCTTCCGCGCGCGCTTCCGGTCCAAGCACCGCCCACAGCTGGCTATGCGATAATGTGTCCATCCGAGGACATTACCGGCTTTGATCAGAGCCTGTCCACTGTTCTGCGTCCAAGCCGCCAGGCCGCGAACGCTTCGTCTCTGCGCGCGCTTCCGACCCCACAGCCCCTACTTCGGCATGTCTTTCAGACCACCGGCATTGGTCACGTCCGGAAAGCCTGCCGCATGCAGAATCCGCTGGGCCTGCGTCGCTCGGTAGCCGGAGCCACAGTAGACCACGAACGCCTGATTCGTTGCGCCAAGCTCCGTCACGCGGTTCTCCAAATCCTGAACCGGGATGTGCGTGGCACCCGGATAGTGCCCCGCTTCGAATTCACGGGCCGTGCGCACATCCAGCACCCGCGCCCCCTGTGCAAGCTTCTCCGGCACGCCCACCTGCTCTCCGGCGGACGGCTGCGCCCATACGCGCATCAGCAGAAAGCCAACGCCAATCACCGCCACCACAACCATCCATTTCATCAGCATGATTCACGACCTTTATTCACCGCAACCGTGCGCGAGTACGACTGATTTCCCGCGCGATCACGCGCCCTCACCAGCAGCGCATGCTCGCCCGGCGCCAGGGCCCGCGCCAGCAGGGGAAACACCAGCCGCCTGATTACCGGATCGCGCTCCGGTGGCATGCCCTGACGCTTCCCATCAATCACCACATCGACCCATTCCAGCCCGTTGTTGTCGGACGCTTCTGTCACAATGGCATCCACCATCTCCACGCTCTGTCCGTTCTGATTCGGATAGAGCCGCCGAACCATTGGTGCGATCGCATCATCGACCGGTCCCGCATCCCGCACACTCAGCCCCTTCATGTATAGGTTGCGATCGCCCTACCCTTCAACGTCATAATCGGTCTCGAATGCGACGACCACATGCTTCGCACCGCGCGCGCTGCGTATGAACGAAAACTTGCCTGGGCGCGCCACCGCCGGGAATAAACCTGCCGCCAGTCACGCACGCAGACTGCGACGCGGTCAGCTCACCGCGACGTATCATCCGCGTCCGCCGGAACAATCACGCTCGTCAATTTACCGATCAGCGAATCGTTGGCGCCGGCCTT
>JAQCIA010000136.1 GCA_027620105.1 Verrucomicrobiota bacterium
GGTGGCGGTGGATGCGCAGCATGTGGTGATTGGATTTGATGCGGAGTTTCCCCAGGAAGCGCAGCAGGCCGCGAAGGGCCGCGATTCCCGCGTGGTGCTGGAGAACGTGCTGGGAACGTTTCTGGGACGCAAGGTGGCGGTGAAGTTTGTGACGGTGGCACGGGAGCTGGGTGCGCCGCCAGCGCCGGCGGCACCAACGGGCCAGCCGAGCGCGAAATTGCCCGCAGCGGCGGACGCGGCGCCCGCGCCAGCGCCGATGGGCGAAGGGCGCAAGGGGAAATCGGTGCAGGAATGGACGAAGGATCCGACGGTGAGCAAGACGCTTGAAATGTTCAACGGGTCCATCGTGGATGTGCGGGAATAGGATTCGCGTTTTCAACGGAAGGAGAGCAGACACATGAAGATGTTTGAGATGATGAAGCAGATGCAGCAGGTGCGAAAGATTCAGAAGCAGCTGGCGGCCAAGAAGGTCGAAATCACCAGCACGGACAAGATGATTACGGTGGTGGCGTGCGGCGATATGTCCATCGCCAGCATCAAGATCAATCCCGAGGCGGTCGCGTCCATGAAGCTAGAGAAGCTGGAGCGTTTGCTGGCGTCAACGGTGAACGGCGCGCTGGATTCGTCCAAGAAGGCGGCGGCGGCAGACATGCAGAAGATCACCGGCGGGATGGGCGGCCTGGCCGAAATGCTGGGCGGCGGCGGGAAGTGATGCGGCCACTGCGCGCCGTACGCGCAGCAGGGCAGTAGCACGGAAGGGGCGGACGCCATGCGCGGTTTGGCACCACTCGAAGCGCTGGCGGCCAGTCTGGCAAAGTTGCCGGGCGTGGGACGACGCTCGGCTGAGCGCATGGCGATGGCGCTGGTCCGCGATCCGGAAGGACTGAGCGCGGAACTGCTGCGGGCCTTGACGGAAGCCCGCGCCACGGTGTGCGGGTGCGCGCGCTGCGGTTCGGTCACCACACGCGAGCGCAACCCCTGCGTGTTGTGTGCGTCTCCCCAGCGCGACGGCACGCTGGTCTGCGTGGTGGAGGATCCGGCAGACATCCTGGTCATTGAAAAATCCGGCGCTTTTCATGGACGCTACCACGCGCTCATGGGGCGGCTTTCGCCGGCCAAGGGTGTGGGGCCGGAAAAGTTGCGGGTTCAGGCGTTGATCGAGCGCATCAAGCAGGAAGGCTTTCGCGAAGTGATCCTGGCGTTGAGTACGGATGTGGAAGGCGACGCCACATCGAGCTACCTGGCGGAGTTGCTCAAGGCGCAGCAGATCCCGGTCAATCGGCTGGCATTCGGACTCCCGGCGGGCAGCGGGATTGCGTATGCGGACAGTGTTACCTTGTCACGCGCGATTCAGGGCCGGCATCCGGCGTGATTGGTTTGGTTGGCAGCGACGGATCGCAGTCCGCGACCGGGGGCCACGGACCACCTTTGGGGCGGCCTGACTGACGTCGTGTCGCGGAGAGCCGATGGTATGTCGGCGGGCCGACATGCAGCCGGCCCTATATGGCAGAAGGATTGTCGGGCATGAAACGGTGAAATGCGCATGACGGAGAGCATTCAGGAACGGGTGGCGCAGGTGCAGGCGGCGATGGCGGAGGCCTGCGCGCGGGCCGGACGGGATGTGCAGGATGTTGGTTTGGTGGCGGTTTCGAAGACCTTTCCGCCTGAGTATGTGGCCGAGGCCGTGGCGGCGGGGCTGACGGTTTTTGGGGAAAGCAAGGTGCAGGAGGCGGCGCAGAAAATCCCGTTGTGCCCGGCACGGATTGCGTGGCACATGGTCGGGCACTTGCAGACCAATAAGGTGCGCCACGCGGTGCATTTGTTCCGCATGATTCATTCCGTGGATTCCTGGAAATTGCTTGAGGCCATTGACCGCGCTTGTGACGAGAGTGGGGCGCGCGTGCAGGTCTGTATTGAAGTCAATGTCTCCGGTGAACGCAGCAAGTTCGGACTGCCGCCCGCGGATGTGCCGGCGGTGCTCGAAAAAAGCACGGGACTGATGCGGGTGAGTGTGGCTGGGCTGATGACGGTGCCGCCCTTTGACCCCGACCCGGAAAAAACGCGCCCGTTCTTCGCGACGTTGCGGGAACTGCGGGAGGGCTGGCGGGTGCAGACCGGCCTGGCGCTCGATGGGCTCTCCATGGGCATGTCGCACGATTTTCGCGTGGCGATCGAGGAAGGGGCCACGTGGGTGCGCGTGGGATCATCGCTCTTCGGCGAACGGCCAAAGCGCCAGCCGCCGGTTGGGTTGGATGATTAGTGGCCTTGGCAACGTTCACCGCTGCGGCGCTCAGCCTGGCAACCCGTAACCCGCCGTGCAATCCAATTGACGGAGAGGCTTCAAAATTGTAAGTAACTCCGGTACAAAGTTTTGCGAGGCTCATATGGGCGACGGCGGCAACAAGCAGGGGCGAAGTTCAGGCGGGGGGTGGCGGGGTAGTGTGATGACGCTGCTGGTCATCGCCGCGATTCTGTGGGGCTTCCTGTTCTTTGCCTGCCGCACGAAGAGCGGGATCGACTTTGTGCAGGGGCGGGCGTCGGCACGTTTGGGCCTGGATGTGACGGTGGAGCGGGTGACCTTGCTGCCGCCCCTGACGCTGCGGCTGAGTCGGGTGCAGTCGACGGATTTTGAGGCGAATGTTACCGGGTTTCATGCGGATGAAATCAATGTGCGCTTTGGCCTCAAACCACGGGTCACGCTGGACCTGCTGCGACCGGAACTGCACTTGCTGTATGATGGCTCCGTCTGGTGTCCGACGAATCTTGCGGCTCTGGGTGACTTGCCGTTTCGCGATTTGGGTGGCCTGTCGGATGTGTGCGCGCCGTGGCGGGGGCGTATGTCGATCACGCTGGACGGCGGTAACTTGTATTGGCACGGGTATCGGGACAGCCTGATCGCCAGTGCGCGCGGCGTGGCATTCAGTGTGCGCCCCGTCAAGTTGCCGGGACATGGGGACGCCTTCTTTCATCGTTTACGCGCGGCGTCGGTGGTGGAGCCGGCCGGGCGGCAGACGGACAATATTGTGGTTGATTGGCTTTCCGTGGGCGAGAAGCGTTACATTGAACTGCAGCGGGCAACGACGCTGCCCGCGGGGAAGGACGCCGGATTTTGGGGAATGAGCGATGACGGAATCGATGGAGGTTGAAGCGCTGCTGGCGAAGTTTTCGCGTCAGCGCATTCTGGTGGTTGGCGACCTGATGCTGGATCGCTATGTGAGTGGAACGGTGTCGCGGATTTCGCCGGAGGCCCCGGTGCCGGTTGTGCTGGTTGACCGGGAGGAGGCACGCCCGGGCGGTGCAGCCAACGTGGCCAGTAACATCTGCGCCCTCGGCGGGCAGGCCACGATGGCTGGCATTGTCGGCGAGGATGAGGCGGCGCGCGAGCTGACAGGCATCCTCGCGGAACGGGGGATCGCGCCCGAGGGCGTGGTGCGTGATAAGCGGGTGCGCACGACGGTGAAGATGCGCATTCTCGCGGAGCGGCAGCAGGTGGTGCGGGTGGATTACGAGAATGCCCTGGCCATCGACGATGCCCTGGTGGAATCGCTCTGCGCGCGCCTGACCGAGGTGGTGCCGCAGATGGACGCCGTGATCGTTGAGGACTACGGCAAGGGGGTGGCCTGCAAGCCGGTGGTGCAAGCGATTCTCAAGGCGGCCAAGGGCAAGCAAGTGCTTGTGGGTTTTGACCCGAAGGACAATCGTGATCTGGGCTTCACGACGCTGACGCTGGCAACGCCAAATTACATGGAGGCGTGTCTGGCGGCGGGGTTACCCTTTCGGCCGATCGGTGACGAACCGCTCAAGAATCCGGTGCTGAAAAAAGCCGGTGAGATTCTGATGCAGCAGTGGAACTGTGCGTTGCTCATCATCACGCTCGGATCGCACGGGATGTATCTGGTGTCGCGCGCCGAAGCACCGATTCACATTCCGACCGTGGCGCGCGAAGTGTTTGATGTGTCCGGCGCAGGGGACACCGTGATTGCCACGGCGATGCTGGCGCTGGCGTCCGGGGCGGACCACCGTCTGGCGGCGATGGCCGCGAACACGGCGGCGGGCGTGGTGGTGGCCAAGGTGGGGACGGCGACCTGCTCGGCCGAGGAATTGCTGGCGAACTGGCATGCGGTGGCGGCGCGGCGCGGGGCGTAACGGATTCGGCCGGCGTGCACGCGGAGACGCAGAGTGCGCAGAGCGGGAAGGACACGGATGCCGCGGCTCGGGATGAGGATTGAAGAGGTTGCATGGACGTGACGCCTGCCCAATCGACGAAACGCCTGCGTGCGGTCGGTGTGATTCCGGCGCGCTATGGATCCACGCGCCTGCCGGGCAAGAGCTTGATTTCGATTTGCGGGAAGCCGCTGGTTGTCCGGGTCGTCGAGCGCGCGCGCCTGTGCGCAGCGCTGGACCGGGTGATCGTGGCGACGGACGACGCGCGGATTGTTGAGGCCGTGGAGGCGGCGGGCGGCGAAGCGGTGATGACGCGCGCGGATCATCCTTCGGGCACGGACCGCGTCGCCGAAGTGATTGCGCCGCTGGAGGCGGATATCGTGGTCAATGTGCAGGGCGACGAGCCGCTGATTGATCCAAACCTGATCGGAAAACTGGTGGAAGCCCTGGCGGGTGATGCGGGCTGGGACATGGCCACGGCGGCGACACCGATTGTTGACGACGCGATGCGGGCGAGTCCGGCGGTGGTCAAGGTGGTCTGGGATGCGACGGGGCGGGCGCTGTATTTTTCGCGGTCGTTAATTCCGTACATTCGCGATCCCGGGAAGGTGGATGCGGCGGGGTTGCATTGGCGGCATTTGGGCATTTATGCCTATCGGCGCGCATTTCTGGCCAAGCTGGTGCGCACGCCGCCCTGCGCCACGGAACTGGCCGAATCGCTCGAGCAATTGCGCGCGCTGCACATTGGTGGGCGCATGCTGGTGCTGCAGACGCAGGAGCGGGGGATCGGCGTTGACACCCCCGCGGACGTGGCATACGTTGAGCGCATTATTCGCGAGCAAGGTTTAGGCTAAGCTGGAATCCGCTGAGTTTCTCCTGACGGTTCGCGCGTTGGTCGCGGTGGCCCGCGACTCTCCCGGGCCGTGATCGGGTCGGATAATTTTTTTACGCACATGTCGTCACAGCGCAAGCCGAAGCATGCCGGGGAGGGACGCGTGGTCCGCGTGGGGACCGTCCCTTTCGGTGGGAAGCATCCGCTGGCGCTGATTGCGGGGCCCTGCGTGATCGAAAGCCGGAAGTCCTGCCTGGATCTGGCGCGCCGGCTTGCGCGTCTGGCGCAAGCGGAAGGCATCCCCCTGATTTTCAAGGCCTCCTACGACAAGGCGAACCGGTCGGCGCACACATCATTTCGCGGGCCGGGCCTGGCGGTGGGGCTGGACGTGTTGCGTGCGGTCAAGGATGCCACGGGGCTGCCGGTGCTGACGGACGTGCATACCTGTGCGGAGGCGCAGGCGGCGGCGGGGGTGGTGGATGTGATCCAGATCCCGGCGTTTCTTTGCCGTCAGACGGACTTGCTGCTCGCCGCGGGCGATACCGGGATTCCGGTGAATGTGAAAAAGGGGCAGTTCCTGGCACCCTGGGATATGCGCTATGTTGTGGCCAAGATTACCAGCAGGGGCAACCACAAGATTATTTTAACGGAACGCGGGGTGAGTTTCGGGTATAACAACCTCGTGGCGGATATGCGCGGGCTGCTGGCGATGCGCGAGCTCGGCTACCCGGTGGTGTTTGACGCAACGCACAGCGTGCAGCGACCGGGCGGCGCGGGTGATCGGACAACCGGTGATGGGCACTGGGCGCCGGCGCTGGCGCGGGCCGCCGTGGCCACGGGATGCGATGGCGTGTTTCTGGAGACGCACGTGAATCCGAAGCAGGCTTTGTCGGATCGGGAAAATGCGATACCATTCGCGCAGGTGCGTGCCTTGTGGCGGACGATGAAGGCAATTGATGCAATTGTGGACTAGTTTGTTTTGCGGTGCGCTATGCGTGGCCGCGTGTTTGCCCAGCCTTGTCCAGGGACAGGGGACGGGTGCGCCGATTCGCAATCTGCGCATTCCGCTGGAACACTACGAGGATGGCAAGGTGCGGACGCAGATTACGGCGGGGACGGCGACC
>JAQCIA010000137.1 GCA_027620105.1 Verrucomicrobiota bacterium
CGAAATTTGCACCGTACGGGCGTTACCTCTGGCTCTATGCCATGGCGATGGGTCTTGACGCGAACGTGCAGGTCATTGCCAGTGCCGAGATGGCGCGTCACCGTTACTCTTGCGTGCTCTATATGGCGGTACCAGCCATAGTGATGTGTGGGCTTCTTTATGCGCTGAGAACTTCCCTGACACTGGATGGACTTTTCAGGACTCTTGTCGCGACGAGACTCATCGTACTCGCGGGTGTTTTCGCTTCTGCGCGCCGCTCAGCGCGGCCCTAGTGTTCCGCAAAGCCGATGTTGGCAAGTGCTTCACGTCGCCCCTTGCGCCACACGTTGACGAACGCGATCGCGATCAGCAGTGTGTGCAGTGCCGCAAATGCGATTAAGCCGATCATGTAGCATTGCAGCAAGACGACGATTGTGAGGAGGAAGAACTTAACATCATCAGAGAATGAGGCGAACTCCGGCTTGATTCCAAGTCTTTCGGCCCATCGTCTCACCATGCCTCCGCTCGCCACACTGTCGACATCTTCATCCTGATTCGCGAACGTATCATGTGTCTTGCGGGCGATATGGGCAAGCACCAGCCGCGTTGAGATCACCGCGGAAAGAGGCAGAAAGATGATAGCGTCACCCGTGTCGGCGTAGGCCGCCGCCGCGACGGCGAAATAGACGACATTGATCTTCATCATGTCGATAACGCCGTCAAGCCAGCCACCAAATCGGTTTCCGAGGTGCTTTAGGCGAACCATGTCACCATCGGCGTACCCGAGCACGAGGCACAGTTGGATGAAGGCTGCGCCGACAAGGTGTGACATCGGGAAGTTCTTGTAAAGCACGACAAGCGCTGCGACTGAAGCCAGCAGGGACCCATAGGTCAGGTGATTGGGAGCAACGGGTAGAGGTGCGAGGATACGAATGATGGATACCGACCATCGTCGTAAGTAGAGTTTGCCGAAGATGCCGCCTGGATTGTGCTCAATATCCCACTTGTAGATCTCTCTGAAGGTTTCGGCGGGATAGCTCCGATGAGGACTAGGCGTGTCTTCCGTCATGCTTTCTTTCTGCCGTCGACAGTCACCCATCGCAGCCAGATTTGAAACCCGGGCTCGTCCGCCAGTGGCGCGAGTTGTCGCCGCCCCCTAACGCTTTCCGGGGCCTCGGCGTACAGGTCCCATACGGCCTGCTTCTGGGAATCGCTGAGATGGAATGTGCTAAGATAGGCGTCGTTGGAATGGTCAATGAATCCGAAGGGATGTGTCTGGATGTCGGTGAGACCAGTTCCCTGCATCAGTGGGGCGTATTCTTCCGCCAGCATATAGGGCTTCTGCGACGGCTCCGTAATGGCTGTGACTTTCTCGAAGAAACGACAATCTTCGGCATCAAACGCGCAACTCTCTATCAGCATGACGGTTCCGTCCGGGCGGCAGACCCTCGCCATTTCCGCCACAAACTGCGGCGGATCGCTGACGTGCTTAACGACGTTACGGCAGCATACAAAATCGAAATCGTCATCGGCAAACATGGCTAGATTCTCACCATCGCCCAGGTGCAGATTCTCCGCCGGCACGACTTCTGCGGCGTGTTTCAGCATGTCGGAGGATATATCGATGCCGTAGTAATTCGCCGGGTTCACGGCGATGATGCGGGCGAAGGATCCCGCGCCAATTCCGACCTCCAGTACTCGACTGTCGGGCGAGATCTGGATGCGAGTGGCCACTGCGTTTCTGAATGATGCAACCTTGTCGTCTGCGGCTACCCATGCGCGTTTTTGAAACGCTCCGCTGACTCTGTTGAAATGATCTCGCGTGTCTTCGTTCGTGCTGCTCATCGGTTGTCCGTCCTGTTACGGTCTCCCCTCGTTCGTCGTTTGGCTGCGTGATAATTGCAGGGAGGGCTTGATATGGCAAGAGTTGACTTGAGCTACGCTTGCTACTAGAGGGGCGGTTTGATATGTTCTGCCCGTCAAAGCGTGTTTACGTGTTTCATGGGAATGAATCGCGGCGATTTATGGACAGAGCACAGCAATTTCGTCAGATGGTTGAGCAGTCTGGTGTGGTGCGGTTGATGGGTGCGCACAATGGCCTCGGCGCGCGCCTGGTCGAGCGGCACGGGTTCGAAGGGATATGGGCGAGCGGACTGGAAATTTCCGCCGCCCACGCGCTGCCCGACGCCAATATTCTGACCATGACCGAGTACCTGTCGGCCGCATCGGAAATGAGCGATGCCTGCGCGCTGCCCGTGGTCGCGGATTGTGACACGGGCTACGGGAATTCGAACAATGTCATTCACGCCGTGCGCCGATACGAAGCGGCCGGCATTGCCGCCATCTGCATCGAAGACAAGCATTTCCCGAAGGTGAACAGCTACGTGGCAGGTCGGCAGGATCTGGCGCCGATCGGCGAGTTTGTCGGCAAAATCATGGCCGGAAAGAACGCGCAACGCAGCGAAGCCTTCTCGATTATCGCGAGGGTGGAAGCGCTGATCGCCGGCCGCAGCCAGGAGGAAGCGCTCAAAAGAGCGCATGCCTACGCGGACGCAGGCGCCGACATGATCCTGATGCATAGCAAGGCCGATACCGATCGCGAAATTCGCGCGTTTCTGTCTGTCTGGAAGAAGCGCCTGCCCGTCGTGATCGTCCCCACGACCTATCCAGACATCGACCTCGTCGATCTCGAGCAGCAGGGCGTCAAGGTGGTCATTTATGCCAACCACGGCTTACGGGCATCCGTGCGCGCCATGGACGATGTGTTCAAAAAAGTCGCGCGCGAAAACGGGATTGCGAACTTGAAGGCCAGCGACATAGTTTCGATGGCGGACATCTTCGAGCTGCAGGGCATGTCGCAGATGAAGGAAGACGAGAAAAAGTTTCTGCGCTCGGATTCCGTTCCCACGCGGGTCATTGTGCTCGCCGCGGGAATGCCCAACGACGAAAGCTTGGCCACTTCGCTAGGGGATCGCCCCGTCGCCATGCTGGACATCAATGGAAAATCGCTCCTCGAGCGCAATGTCGAAACGTTGAACGCCTGCGGCCTTCAGGATATCACGGTGATCGGAGGCTACAGGCACGAGGCCATTTCCGCCCCGGGAATTGAAATTCGTCAGAATCCGAAATTCATGACCACGCGGGCCGCCGCTTCTCTCCTATGCGGCGATATCGGCAATGCGGAGCGAGTTCTGGCCATACACGGCGATATCGTCTTCGACCGCAGGCTGATCGGAACGCTGCTTGAGGCTGAAGATGACATTGTACTGGTCTGTGACGATTCGTACAAGAGATCCGGGCACAACAGGGAACTGGAACTGGCCGTTCTTCCCGTCGATGCCAGCCAGGGTCAGCGCCGCATCGACTCGGTGCAGAGCTGTGAGGTCAGCGCCATCGGCTCCCTGGTGTCGGAAGCCGAGGCCACGCATGAATATTTTGGTCTGGCCTCGTTCAGTCGCCGCGCCTGGCAAATGGCCCTCGAGGCCGCTTCCGAATGCGAAGAGGTGGACACCTGGAACGTGGCCGATCTGATCGATACCCTTCGGCGGCGCGGTGCGCGTATACAGGCCCTGGTCGTGAATGGCGGATGGAAGGAAATCCATACATTTCAGCATTACCGAGAGGCCTGCATGTTGCTGAAATAGTGACCAAATGCCCTTTTCCTTCCGCGCATGTGCGTTTTGAGTTATCGCTTCATTTCCGAAGGCCATACGACGGGGCTTTAATGTCGGCCCGCCATCTCTCAATTTTCAGAAAGAGAGAATGTCCCAATGAATAGACGCATCCTTCAACGAAGCGGCGCGCTTGCAATCTTGCTGGTGCTGGCTCTGATTGTATTCCTGAGTTGGATTACCTCCGGCGAGTCTCTCTGGGGCCCTGACAATTTTCCACATGCGATTATTGAGCGCAGTGCAGAGCTGCCGGGATCATTGACGGGGTCTTGGAGTTCCATGATGCTGGGCGGAGGGTATCCCGCGAGCCCATTGACGCCCGTGATTCTTCTGCAGACGTTTTTGCCGCCCTTGTTCTTTCATACCTTCTCGTATCTGTTCAGCGTCTTTCTGCTGGTCGCTGCAACCTATTACTTCGTCCGTGGACGCGGCATGCGCGATTTTCCGGCCGCTTGTGCCGCACTTGCGCTTGGATTTACGCCGCATACATTCTCCCTGATCGCCGCCGGCCATCTCGGCAAGTTCAACATGATGCCGATGGCGGTCTTCATGCTGGCATGCCTGGATCGCGGCATTGAGAGGAAGTCGCTGCTTCATTTTGCCTGGGCGGGGCTCGCTGCCGCCTGGGCGTTGGGCGCGCAAGCGGATATCATGCTGATCTTTGCCGGCCTGGGCGCCAGCTATGGCCTGTATCGCCTGGTTATGTGTTGGCCGCGTACAGGCGTGGCGCGCTACCTGGGAATCAATGCGGCCGGGGTGGCTGTTGCGGGGGCCTGCGCGTTCGGCATGGGCTGGGCCGCGTTGAGCGGCACGCTCAACGAGACGATAAAGGCACGTGCCGACGTGATGGGTAAGACGGCAGAGGAGAAGTGGATCTTTGCGACGAACTGGAGTCTGCCACCTGAGGAGATGCTTGAATTTGTTGCGCCGTGTTTTTTTGGCGTCGGAAGTGGCGACCCGGCGGGGCCTTACTGGGGCCGTGTGGGGCGGACCGTGGGCTGGCGCGAGCATCGGCAGGGCTTGATGAGCCTGCGGCAGAACACGGAGTACCTGGGCGCGCTGCCGCTCTCGCTGAGTGTATTTGCGCTGGTCTGGGCGATCGCGGGCACGTTGGAGCGGCGGCGACGTAACCGGCGAGGGATGAGTGCGGGGGACGAGGATGGTGGGACGGCATCTCTCGAGCGTGATGAAGTTTCCGACGGGGCTGAACATCGGACATCCAATATTGAAAATCGAACAACTTGTCCGCCGAAGCAAGCGCAGCGCGAAGGCGGACAAGTTGTTCGATTTTCATCCGGGAGCGATGCGCACCTACGCGCCCTGCGCCTCGATACCTATTTCTGGTGGGGCGTCCTGATCGTCTCCTTCGTCCTCGCCCTGGGCCGCTACACCCCCTTCTACCGTCTTTTTTACATGCTGCCGTATGCATCCAGCATGCGGGCGCCGGTCAAGTTTCTGCATGTGGCTGAGATCGCCCTGGGGATTCTGACGGCGATTGGCCTGACGGCCGCGCTCGACTACGCATGGCGCAAGCCGGCGCCGGCTAAGAAGCGCGTGAAACAGACCTTTCCATTGTACCACGGCATGGCGTTGAGTTCGGGCATCATGGCGGGACTGATGATCCTGGGCATGCTGCTTGCTGGAGCGGCGCGCGCGAGACTGGCTGTGTACTGGACGGAGCTGGGGCTGGAATCGCAGGCTGCGTTGTTGCAGCGCAACATGCTGCTTGCGCTGCTGCAGGGCGCCGTGTGGTTCGGCGTCGCGGGGTTTGCCTATTGGATTATTCCGCGCTCGCCTCAGTCCGGGTTCGTGACGCGATGGCTGCCGATCATTCTCCTCATTTCACTGGCCGTGGATAGGGGATTGGTGGACCGCAGGTACGTGCGAACGGTGGACCTGAGCGCATTCCTGGATAGCAATCCCATGATCGAGCGGCTGAAACAGGAATCGACCCCTTACCGCGTGAGCTGTCCTTTCTCGCAGTCACCGTTCTCGCAGTGGCGGGAGTTTATGTTTAGGGCTCATTTGATCGACGCGCTGGAGCCCCCGCAGGCGCGTGTTATGCCGGATGACTACACGGCTTACTTCGGAGCCCTGCAGCCGGTGATGCCGCGCTTGTGGCAGCTCGCCAATGTCCGCTTTATCATCGGACCGTTGGCTCCGTTCGAGCAACTGCTGAAGAATGGGATGGTGACGCTTGACACGACATACGACATGGATCGGAAAGGACGGATACTCGCCGTAGCACCGGGCGCGCAGGGCCAAATCGGTCTGTTTCGCTTTCCCGCGGAAATGCCGCGCGCCGTCGTTGTTCATGATTGGGTCTCGATGCCGGACGAGACCGAGATTCTGAAAAGACTCACCTCTTCCGGGTGGAATCCCGCCCAACGGCTGATCCTTACGGGGGAGGGCGACCACCACCAGAGCCTCACGCCGCCGACGGCAGTCCAGTCCATTCGGCATACGC
>JAQCIA010000138.1 GCA_027620105.1 Verrucomicrobiota bacterium
ATGGGGGCGTCCCGCAATTTCTTCGCCCGCCTCGGCCGCAACTTCATCCCACGTCAGCACGCACCCCAGGGCATTCAGCCGCGCGAGAATCTTCTCGTTCCGTGCCGCCCGTCCCGCGCGAATCTCCGTCAACGCCGCTTGCAAGGGTTCATTGGCGCAGTCGATGAAATACCCGAGCAGGTGCATGGCCCCCTTGTCGACCGCGGCACTGATTTCGACGCCGGGAATGCCCAGCAACGGTTGCGCAGCAGGCAGCGCCGCGCAGGCTGCCAGCATCGGAGCGACCCCATTCGTGCCATCGTGGTCGGTCAACGCCAGCGCCGTCAACCCGGCCGCCGCCGCGCGTGCCACCAGCGCCTCGGGGGTGAGCGTGCCATCCGAGAACGTCGAATGTGTGTGCAGGTCAATCATGATCCGATGCGATAACAGGCACGCACCGCGGTCAGTTCCGTGCCCGCAAGGAAGCTGGCAATGGCCGTGTCGTACTGCGCCGTATGCGCGAATGCCTTTTGCGCCAGCCGCCAGCGCGTGGCCAAACTGACGCGGCCGGCGCTCTCGGCCAGCTCACGCGCCAGTCCGGGATAGTCGGCCGGGTCTGTCACCGACGCCACGCGCAAAAAGTTTTTTGCTGACGCACGCACCATGCACGGCCCACCAATGTCAATATTGGTTCGCGCCTGTTCGGGCGTCACGCCGGCCTGCGCCACGGTCCGGGTGAAGGGATACAAATTCACGATAACCATATCGAAGGCCACACCGGAAACGCGCCCCAAATCGTCCTGATGCGCCGAATTGTACGTCTCGCTCAGCAGCCCCAGATAGATTTTGAAATCCAGCGTCTTCACCAGCCCGCCCTGCATTTCGGGTTGCCCCGTAAAATCCGACACCGCCCGCAGATGCCGCGCGGCACGCTCAGGCCCGAGCAATTTCGCGAGCGCCTGATGCGTGCCACCCGTTGAATACAGCTGCACATCCGGCACCGCCGCCAATAGCAATGGCACAAACGCATCCAGCCCGGTCTTATCGGACACGCTGATCAACACATGCCGCACGGCCACGGCCTCGTCAATTTGCTCCACGATATTCAGTGTCATATTGGTTCCTCGTTATAGACCGCGCAGTGCGCGTTGCTGCGCCACGCCCAAAGCCCCGGCTTGAGATTCTGCGGTTGACGATACCGCCCGCCCTATTGGCAATTCAAACTTTCTTTTGTTCGCTGGGGACCGTAGCCTGCCGCGCATGTATCGCCTGGCTATCGAAATGAGCACCGCCGCGGGCAGCCTCGCATTGGCCCGCGACGGGAAGCTGCATGGCGAGCGGAACTGGCAACAGCAGGAACGCCCGCACCAGATTCTCTTCGGCATGCTGCCGGATTTTCTGCGCGTGGCTGGCCTCGACGCCGCCGACATCGGACATTACGTCATCGGCGTTGGCCCCGGCTCGTTCTCCGGGATTCGCGTGGCCCTCGCTGCCGCCAACGGCCTGGCTTTGCCCAGCAAGGTGCGCGTGAATGGACTTTCCAGCGCCGCCACGCTGGCCTGGGCAGCCCTGCGGGCCAAGTCAGAACCGGCGGAAATCGCCATCATCGGCGATGCGCGCCGCAACCGCTGCTGGGTGGCGCACTATCGACGCAGCAGCGACGGCCTGGAAACGCTCGCCGAGCCCGCCTTGCATCCGCTCGAGGCACTGGATGCGGTACTGCCCAAGCGGATTAGGGTTTTGTCGCCCGATTGGGGACGCCTCCAAACCGTACTCGATGCGCTGGCACTGGATGTCGACCTCGTGCGTGACGTGTGCACGCCCACGGCCACCGCGATGGTCGAACTGGCGGAACAGTATGCGCGCCGCCAATTGCCCCTGCACCCGCCCCAGCCGATCTATCTCCACCCGCCGGTGTAGTGTGTCGCGCGCCAATGTCCGGGGCCGCGCCCTTTACAGTCGTCGCGGCGTCGCGGTGCATGCCCAGATCGTTCGGATGCTGCCAGCGCTCCACATCGATGCTGTCGAATCATTCGTGAACCTTTTTGTGGCACATTTTGACAACAAGCGCGTTTACGCCTTGCGGCCAAAGGGGCGGGGATGGTCCCGTCGCCTTTCCCCCTTCACCGCAATTGCGCCGCCTGTTATCGTCCGCCCATGCGTACGTTGCGGCTGGCCAGTTTTGGCGTGCAGGGCTCCATCGGCGATGGGTTGACGCCAGACATCGTTATCGATTTTGCGGCGGCCTTCGGCACGTTTCTCGAACGAGCCCCCGTGCTCGTCGGGCGCGATACACGCCAGTCAAGCCGCATGCTGCATTCCGCAGTGCTGTCCGGCCTCATGTCGACCGGTTGCAACGTCATTGATCTCGGCGTCTGCCCCACCCCCATGCTGCAGTTCTGCGTGCCCGAACATGGTGCGGCAGGCGCAATTTCCATTTCCGGCGGACACAGCCCCATGGGAATCAATGCCATCCAGCTCATCGGCGGCCGCGGCGCTTACATCGAACCGGTCGTCGGCGAAACGGTTTTGGATATTTATCATGCGCGTGATTTTTCGTACGCGCCCTGGAATCAGATCGGCAAGGTCAGCCGCTTACAGGATTTTTCGAGGACCTACTTCGACCGCCTGGCCGCCTTGCTCGACGTCGACGCCATTCGCAAGGCCGCCTTCACGGTCGTCATCGATCCCGTCAATGGTGCCGGCAGCCCTTATATCCGCCCCTTTGCCGAGTGCCTTGGCCTGCGGCTGATTCCCGTGAACGACGTGGCCTCCGGCCATGTCGCACGCGATCCGGAACCTCGCCCACGCAATGCCCGGCAAGTCGCCGCCCTGATGCAGCACATTCCCGCCGACATCGGCATGATCTCGAGCAGTGACATGGGGCGACTGTCCGTTGTCAGCGAAATCGGCGAGACGGCCAGCGAGGAATACACGCTGCCGATTATCGCCAACCACGTGCTGGCGAAGCGCACCGGCGTGGTGGTCACCAACTGCTGCACGACGCGCACGGTGGATGAGGTGGCCAAAAGACACCGCGCCACCGTCGTCAAGGCGCGCGTCGGCCAGGCCTTCATCAGTTCCGCGCTGGCGGACGAGAACGGCGTGCTGGGCGGGGAAGGCAATGGCAGCGTGGCGCTTCCGGAATTCAATCGCGGCTTCGACGCCTTCCTGATGATGGGACTGATCCTCGAGGCCATGGCCGTACGCCGTGCCACAGCCTCAGCGCTGATTGCGGACCTGCCGCGCTATCACATCGTCAAACAGCAGGTGGCCGGCGAAACGCACCGCGGTTATCGCGCACTCGAACGCATGGCCGAAAGCACCGAGTGGCGAGAAGATGGCACGCTCAGCAACCTGGACGGTCTGCGTGTGGACTGGCCCGACGGCTGGCTGCACCTGCGGGCCTCACAGACCGCGCCGATCGTCCGCATCATTTCCGAGGCAGAAACCATCCCGGTGGCCGAGGCCCGTGCACTCACCGCCGCGCGCCTGCTGGAGCATCTCTTGTGAAGGACTATCTCAAAGTCGGTATTTCCGGTGTGCGCGGCATCGCCGGTGAAACCTTCACCCCGCAGCTCGCCTCGGCCTTTGCGCGCGCCTTCGGTTCCTACGGCGGGCGCGGCTCCGTTCTCGTCGGGCGGGATACGCGTGCCAGCGGCGAAATGTTTGAGCACGCCGTTATTGCCGGCCTGCAAAGCACCGGCTGCCAACCCATCCTGGCCGGCATCGTACCTACCCCCACACTGCTGTTCCTCACCCGCCAGCTCGCGGCCCGCGGTGGCATCGCCATCACGGCCAGCCACAACCCCGCGCCCTGGAACGCCTTGAAGTTCATTGACGACACCGGCCTCTTTCTCTCACTCGCCCGTGCCGGTGAATTCTACGACGTCTATCATCAGGGCGAGTTCAAACTCGTCCCTGAAAATGAAATTCCCGGCGCCACCGTGCTCGCCGACCCGATGGCCGGCCACATCGCCACCATCCTGAACTATGTCGACACGGACGCCATCCGCCGTGCCCACGTACGCGTCGCGGTGGATTGCTGCAATGGCGTTGGCGCGCTGCACACGCGTCCCTTTCTCGAAAAACTCGGTTGCGAAGTGTTCACCTGCGGTGACCGCATCACCGGCGATTTCGAGCGTGATCCGGAACCCGCGCCGGAAAATCTCGCCACCCTCAGCGCGCTGGTGCGCGATCACCGGTGCGCCATCGGTTTTGCACAGGACCCGGACGGCGACCGTCTCGCGTTGGTCAATGAAGACGGTGTCCCCATCGGCGAGGACCTCACAGTCGCTTTCGCTGTGCGCCAGGTGCTGGATCATCATGTCCGGGGCCCTGTGGTGGTGCATCTCTCGACCAGCCGCTGTGTGCGCGCCGTCGCCGAAGCGCGTGGCGTTGCCGTCCATTTGTCCCGGATCGGCGAAATCAACGTAACGGAAAAAATCCTGGCCATCGGCGCAGCCGTGGGCGGCGAAGGCAACGGCGGCATCATCGTCCCGGCCATCCATCCTTGCCGCGATAGTTTTGCGGGCATGGCGATTGTGCTCGAACTGCTGGCCACGACGAAAAAATCGGTTTCGGCCTTGCGGGCGGAGACACCATCGTATTTCATGGTGAAGGACAAACTCACCATACGCAGCGAAGCCGCCGTCGGCATCCTGCGCGCCATTCGCCGCCGCTATGAAAAGGAAGAACTTACCTTGATTGATGGGGTCCACGTGGATTTCGGAGACCGCTGGCTGCACGTGCGCATGTCGAACACCGAACCCGTGCTGCGCCTGACCGCCGAAGCGCCGGACGAGGCCCGCGCCCGTGCGCTCGTGAACGACGTCCGCGCCGAAATCGCGAAGATGTGAGACTCCGACTCAAGGAAAGAAGCGCCGCACCATGCCCATCTACGAATACAAAGCCAAGTCCGCGACCCAATCCTGCCCCCACTGCGGGGCTGGATTCGACCTGTTGCAGAAACTCGCCGATCCCCCGCTCGCCATTTGCCCGCAATGCGGCGCGCCGGTATCGAAACAGATTTCCGCGCCAGCCGTGGGCGGATCGAAAAGCGCCCTCGACGACCGCGCCAAAGCCGCCGGTTTTCACAAGCTGAAAAAGCTCGGCAAGGGCGAGTACGAAAAGCAGTACTGAGCCGGGCGCGGGGGATGCCCGCCGTCACTTCGCCTTGCGCCGCGCCGCGAACTTTCCCGTCCCTTTCGGCACCAGCACGTTCAGGCTTGCGGGGTGAACGGTCACTTCGATTTCCTCCGCCGCCTCGAATAGATCCCCATCCACCTGAATCTGCGCGGCTTGGGCACGGCGGACAACCAGGGAGCGGAAACGATGGGTTGTGACCTGAGGCACACGCGAAATCGATCCGTCAAAGAGCCTCCCCAGGTTGGCAATTAAGGTGGGCACGTCCTGACGCAACGCCACCACCAATTCCAGGAACCCATCATCCGCGCGTGCCTCCGGCGCGATTTTGGCACCGCCACCGAACTGGGATAGGTTCGCGATGGTAAAAATCAAGGGTTTGCGGAAGGTCAACTCGCGCCCACCATCCAGAATCACGGTGAAATCCTGCGGCTTATACTCAAGATACCCCTGCATGCTGGCGAAGACATACGGCAGCACCCCGCGAATCGGCGAACGCGCGAAAGACTCCGTCAGCGCCGCCTCCCAAGCCATGCTGCAAGTCACCAGAAAGGTGTGTTCCCCCACCACGCCGACATCGATCGCCTGCACTTCGGCGGTCGCCAGCGCTTCCACCGCCTTGTCGGGCACGAGCGGAATTTCAAAGTGCCGCGCAAAGCCATTGCCGCTGCCCACAGGAATAATGCCAAGCTCCACGGACGTGCCCAGCAACGTTCGCCCGATGCTGTTGACCGTGCCATCCCCGCCCGCCACCAGCAGCGTATCGATGCCTGCTTCCACCGCCCGGCGCGCCTTTGCCACGCCATCCTCGCGGTTCTGGCAGAACTGGTAGCTCACCGTGTTCCCGGCAATGTCCCAGACGCGGTCGACCGCCTTGCGCATGCAGTCAAACGACCAGCGCAGGCCAGAGCGTGGATTCACGAGTACCAGGATCCGCTTGGGATTCGACTTTCTCATGCGTCATGCTACTGTACGACCACACGTC
>JAQCIA010000139.1 GCA_027620105.1 Verrucomicrobiota bacterium
GCAAACGCGCCCGTATAGGTCACGGGATTGCTGCGCGGCGTCCGCCCAATCGGTGATTGATCGATCACGATGGCCTTGTCCAAATACTGAAGCCCGGTGATGCGTTTGTGCTTTCCCGGTGTCTCCCCGGACCCATGAAAGTGCCGAAACAACGCCCGGCGCAGGATGTCATCCACAAGCGTACTCTTGCCACTGCCGGACACCCCCGTCACGCACACGAACAGACCCAGCGGGATGTCGACATCAATGTCCCGCAGATTATTTTCCGACGCCCCCATCACCCGCAGCACGCCCGCCCCCTTCGCGCGGCGGGGCGGGGCAGCGGCCCGTGTCGGTTGCAGATACCGCGCCGTCACGGACGTCGGCGACACCAGCACCTCCGCCAACGTCCCCTCCGCAACCACCGTACCACCCAACCGCCCTGCACCCGGCCCCAGATCGATCACATGATCTGCGCTACGGATCATGGCGGCGTCGTGCTCAACCACAATCACAGTGTTCCCGATGTCACGCAGTTCCTTGAGAATCCCGATCAGCCGCGCGTTGTCGCGTGCGTGCAAACCCACCGTGGGCTCGTCGAGCACATAGAGCACCCCGACCAATCCGGCCCCAATCTGCGTCGCCAACCGGATGCGCTGCAACTCGCCCCCCGAAAGCGTGGCGCTCTCCCGACTGAGCGTCACGTAGCCCAGACCGACATTATCCAGAAACTGCAGGCGCCGCCGCACTTCATTCAAAACTTCGTCCGCGATGCGCTCTTCCTGAGCGGTCAGTGGCAGTGTCGTGAAAAACTGCAGCGCCGCCTTCACGGGCAGATCAGTAGCCCCCACAATCGATTTGCCGTTAACCGTGCAGGCCAGCACTTCCGGCCGCAACCGCGCGCCGACACAGGTGCTGCACAACTGCCGCGTCATATAGCGGCGCAGACGCGTGCGGGCAAAATCACTCTCCGTTTCCGCATACCGGCGCATTAAATTCGGGATCACGCCTTCAAACGGGCGCGTGATCTTGCGCTGGGCACCCTTGCGCCAGTACCCGAACTCCATGTCCGCATCCCCGGAGCCATGCATCAGCAGTTGGCGCACCTCCTCCGGCAATTCTCCGTAGGGCGTATCCATGCTGACCCCGCGCGCCTTGGTCACCGCTCGCAGCTGCGCTTTGTAGAAAATACTGAGCCGCCGCCCCATCCCGCGCCACGCCCGAATGGCGCCCTTCTCGAGCGATATCGAAGCGTCGGGGACCACGAGCGCCGGATCCAACACCAGCTGCGTCCCCAGGCCCGCGCAGGTCGGGCAGGCACCATAGGGGCTGTTAAAGGAAAAACTGCGCGGCGCCAGATCCACGAAACTGATCCCGCAGTCCAGACACGCCTGCTTCTCCGAAAACAGCGTCTCGCGATCATCCATACCGTCCGCCTGAATCAGCACACTCAGCACGCCCTCGCCGCGCTGCAGCGCCAGTTCCACCGAATCCGTCAGCCGCGCGCGAACCGCTTCCGTGATCACAATCCGATCAATCACCAGTTCGATGTCATGCGCCATTTTCGGAGGCAGCGCCGGAACCGCTTCCAGCTCATGCATCACGCCATCCACCCGCACACGCACAAAGCCCTGTTTCTGGGCGGCCTTGAGCAACTCCGCGTGTGCGCCACGCTGGCCCCGCATCAGGGGCGCCAGCAGGCTCACCCGCGTGCGCGCCGGCAGCCCCAGCAAATGCTCCACCATCTGTTCCGCCGTCTGCCGTTGCACCGGCTTTCCGCATTTTGGGCAATGGCGCTTGCCAATGTGCGCGAAGAGCAAGCGCAGGTAGTCATGAATCTCCGTGGCCGTGGCCACAATGGAGCGCGGATTCGACGCCGCCGTCCGCTGCTCGATGGCAATCGCCGGGGAGAGCCCGTCGATGTGATCCACCTCAGGCTTGTGCATCTGGTTCAGGAACTGTCGCGCATAGGCGGAAACACTCTCCACATAGCGCCGCTGCCCCTCGGCGTAAATGGTGTCAAATGCCAGCGAGGACTTTCCGGATCCGCTGAGCCCCGTGATCACCGTCAGCCGGTTGCGCGGAATGCGCACCGTGATGTTCTTCAGATTGTGCTCACGCGCACCGGTAACAACGATAGCGTTTGATTCCATGTGGCGCCCACATTTGAATGACTGCCGCACACGGTGCGACTGCTACCGTGCCGCATCTTGTAGTCGCGTCACCGCGTGACGCATCCGGGCTGATACATATTCAAAAGGCGGCACGACCAGATTCCATGTGGGTGCGCCCCCTCCAGCAAGACCTACTCCACCTTCACGAGATAAAAATTCTTCTTCCCGGAGCGCAGGACCAGCAGGCGTCCATTCACCAGATCCCCATCGCCCACGGTGACCGCCAGATCCGCCACACGTCGATTATTCACATAGAACCCGCCGCTCTCAATCAAACGCCGAGCTGCCCCGCGGGTCGCACACAGCCCCGCCAGTTCGGCCAGCGCAACCACCGCCGCCCCAGCCACCTGGGCGCGCGGCAGGACGATCGAGGGCACATCCCGAAACACATCGAGCAGTTCATCCGCGTTCAGCCCGTCCATCGATTCACCAAACAGCACCGCGCTCGCGCGCTCCGCCGATTGCAGCCCTGCTTCGCCATGCACGCCCCGCGTGACATCCACCGCCAGGCGCCGCTGCGCCGCACGCTTCTCCGGTTCCGCGGCCGTCTGTGCCTCCAGCCCGGCAATCTCCTCAAGTGGTGCAAACGTAAAGGTCTTCAGGTAGCGAATCACGTCCGTGTCGGCGCTGCGGAAAAAAAACTGATAGAAGGCGTAGGGTGACGTACGATCCGCATTCAGATACACCGCGTTCCCCTCGCTCTTGCCAAACTTCTGCCCATTGCTGTCACAGATCAGCGGCGTCGTCAGCCCATAGGCCTCGGCCCCGCGCTGCCGCCGAATCAGATCAATGCCGGCGGTGATGTTGCCCCATTGATCCGAACCACCCACCTGCACCGTGCAGCCCGCCGTGTCATACAAATGCAGAAAATCGTACGCTTGGAGCATCTGGTAGCTGAACTCCGTGTAACTCATGCCCGCCGCGCTGTTCAGCCGCGCCCGCACACTTTCCCGCCCGAGCATGGTCCCCATCCGGAAGTGCTTCCCCACATCGCGGAGGAACTCCAGATAGGAAAATCCGCCTAGCCAGTCATAATTGTTCACGATGCGCGCGGGTGCGGATGGGTGTGAGAAATCGAGAAAACGCGACAAGTTTTCGCGAATCCCATCCGCGTTTCGTCGCACAGTTTCAACGCTCAGCAGTTGCCGCTCCTGGTCTTTCCCGGACGGGTCGCCAATCATCCCCGTGGCGCCGCCAATCAAGGCGATCACCGAATGCCCGGCGCGCTGAAAATGCGCCTGCGCCATCACCGCCACCAGATTGCCCGCCTGCAGGCTCGCACTCGTGGGATCAAATCCGGCATACACCGTCGCCGGCTTGGTGAGTACACCTTCCAGTTCCGGCGCTGTCACCGCTTCCACGAGCCCCCGCCCCCGCAGTATCTCCACAACATTGACCATGGCTGTCATCTCCGCCGATCTTCCGCCGTACCGCCCCACCTTGTCAAACCGCGTTCATTGCCCGCGTCTTCGACCACGGCCCCTCCGCGCTGCCCCACAAAACACGAAAGGCGCACTCTATTCAGTGCGCCTTTCGTCCGGGAACATGTGGTCCCTCTGTCGAACCTATTCCTCGTCGTCCTGTTCCTCGCGCTTGTTACGGCGCTTGGCGCCGCCTTCCGAATCGCGGCTGCCCTCACCCGGGCGCCACTCCTCGCCACCGGCCACGGAACCGCCCAGCGCTTCGTCGAACGCGCCGGCCAGATCCACCATGTTTTCGCCACGACGCAGACCTTCCACGAGCTCGTCACGCTGACGCAGAAACTCTTCTTCCGGCATCTTCGCGGCCTTGATGCTCAGCCCGATGCGGCGTTCCGCGCGATCCACACGCATGATGCGCGCTTCGATCTCGTCGTCGATGTTGAGCTTGTCCTTGACCCGCTCCACGCGCTCGTCGCTGATCTGGGAAATGTGCACCAGACCGTCGACGCCTTCTGCGATCTGCACAAACGCCCCGAACGTCGCCACCTTCGTGACCTTGCCCTTGACAATCTGGCCAACCTCGTAGCGCGCCATGATCGCGGTCCATGGGTCGTCCTGTGCCTGCTTGAGACCGAGGCTGATCCGGTTGTTCCCCGGATCCACTTCGAGGACGACCGCCTCCACCTCGTCTGCCTTGTTGAGCAGTTCGGAAGGATGGTTGATCTTCCGCGTCCAGGACATGTCCGAAATATGGATCATGCCATCGATGCCGTCTTCGAGCTCCACGAAGGCGCCGTAAGACGTGAAGTTCCGTACCGTGCCCTTGACGCGCGAGCCCACGGGGTAACGTTCCTGCACCGTATCCCAGGGATTGTCGGCCATCTGGCGGACGCCCAGCGCAATCTTCTGCTCGGTCTTGTTGATGCTGAGGACCACCACGTCCACATCCTGGCCCAGCGCCAGCACGTCGGACGCACGGGCAACCCGCCGCGTCCAGGACAACTCCGACACGTGTACCAGACCCTCGACACCGCGTTCGAGCTCCACAAAGGCGCCGTACGGAACGAGGTTCACCACCTTGCCACGCAGGCGGCTGCCCACGGGGAAGCGGTTCTCGATGTCGTCCCAGGGGTTCGGCAGGGCCTGCTTGAGCCCCAGCGAAACACGCTCGCGATCATGATCGACTTCCAAAATGACCACCTCGATCTCCATCCCCACGGTCACCATTTCCGAAGGATGCTTGATCCGGCCCCAGCTCATGTCCGTGATGTGCAGCAGCCCATCCAGACCATCCAGGTCCACAAAGACGCCGAAGTCGGTGATGTTCTTGACCCGCCCCGTGCGACGCTGGCCGGGATCGATCGAGGTCATCAGCTGCTTCTTCCTGTCGCGCAGACGCTCTTCCATCAGCTCGCGCCGTGAAAGAATGATGTTCTTGCGCTCGGTACTAATCTTGATGATCTTGAATTCGTAGCGGTTGCCGATCAGCGCATCCGTATTGCGCACCGGCATCACGTCGATCTGCGACCCCGGCAGGAACGATTCCACGCCGTCCACGTCCACGATCAGTCCGCCACGCACGCGGGCCTTGATCGTTCCCTCACAAACGCTGCCTTCGGTATACCGCTTAAGCACGGTCTCCCAACGGAGTAGCTCATCCGCGCGTTCCTTGCTGAGCACGACCATGCCCTGGTCGTCTTCAATCTCGGAAAGCAAGACGCTCACGCTGTCGCCGGGCTTGACGGACTCAATGTCCTTAAATTCGTGGGCCGGAATGATGCCTTCCGACTTGTAACCGATGTCGACCAACACTTCGTTGGGTCGCACTTCCAGGACCTTGCCGGGGACAATGGAGCCCGCGACAAAGGACTTCATCGTGTCGTTGTAAAGTTTGGCGAGTCCGGCTTCTGCGGCGTCCGTGAATTGCGCCGGATCCAGCTCGATGTTTCTGCGTTGCTTTAGTTGTTCCATAATACCCCTGAGTCGTCCAATTGCGCCTTGTTCCCCGGCCCCAAGGTCGGGAGGTCGCACCTATTTCGGCCAAACAATGAATTTACCGTTCCAGCGGGTGCCTCGCAAGCCTCAATTCAGATTGCGTAACTGCTTATCAACCAGAAGCTTAGCACGACAAGACCTCGCGCGCCCTTGGTGCTAAAGCATTGCGTGGAAAGGTCCTTGGCGTATGTCCGTCCGTCGTTGGGCCGGTTTTACGCCGGCCTCTGCCGACATAAAGTCGGTTCTGCCGCATCCGTCCGAAGTCAAGGAGTTGCAGGCGCACCGCACTACATGGCCAGGCCGGGATACCCGCCGCTGGCCCACAGGTAGATGGCGATGGCAGTCCCATCGATCACAACCGTGATGGGCGTCGCGAGCGTGCGCACGGTGTAGTCGCCGAGCTTCTGCATCGACGATTTTTCAACGAGATACCCGCGCGGTTCCCGATCCGCAAACTTCCGGTAATGGACGCCATGCGTAACCAGCGCGCGCTCATCA
>JAQCIA010000140.1 GCA_027620105.1 Verrucomicrobiota bacterium
GCATTCCCTTCGTCTGCGGACGCCGTGGGGAAGTGCTGCTGGCCGCCGCCCTGTCGGATCGCCAGATTGACGTCTTTGCCCAGAATTTCCACACCACCACCGGCGTCGAAATTTTTCCGCTCACACCCGAAACCGCCGCGCTCAAACGAAAAAAGAAGAGCGTGCGCGACCTGTCCCCCACAAGCTTTTCCCCTGACTGCCCCGACGAGGAAGTGGCCCCGGCCATCGGTTTGGATTTTCTGACGTGGTTGTGGTTTTTTTCGGAACGCCGGGGAGGCCAGTTTCAGACCGCCCAAGGGGAGTTTGTCGTCGCCCTCGAGGGACCGCTTATGTTCGTCATGGAAGGCGGCGGCGCCCACGAAGCGCGCTTGCGGCGTGGCGAACCACTACTCAGCGTCGAGGCCAAGGCCTCCTTGATGAGTGGCAAAAAGCTGCGCCGGGCGCGCCTTGTGCTGGCGCAGAACAACGTCCAGTGGACCGCGGATTTTGACGGGCAGGACTTCGCTTTTCGCGGTGTGAAACTGCCCAAGGCTGAGGTCATGGATGCCGCCAGCCTCTTTCAGGAGCGCATGCTGGGCATGCAAACCCTGATCACCGGCATGCTGGCTCTCTACGACAGCTTCCTTGAAGAGCGCCTCGATCCGGCGCGCTGGACCGAACTCCTGCGCGAGATTCGCGTCTGGGTGTCCACGCGCACCGGCAAACGATAAGCCTTCACCGAGGAGCCCCGCCATCCTCCGACCTCCTCTCCCCACCGGGGAGCGGACCGCCGTGAGTGGCCGCACCACCGCGCCCGCGCCTTGCAATTCACCGCCGCATGCCTATCATAGGTGCCCTATGGCTTCAGTCGAGAATCAGCCAGGGGGTCGGTAATGCTGTATCGGCGTTTTGGTCAGACAGAGTTGTCGATGCCCGTGCTCACCTGCGGCGGCATGCGCTACCAGCAGTCCTGGCAAGACATCGCCCCGCAGGATCTGGACCGCAAGATCCAGGAGAACGTTGCGGCCACGGTCCAAAAGGCCTTCAACGCCGGCATCAACCACATCGAGACGGCGCGCGGCTACGGATCCAGTGAGTACCACCTCGGGTTCGTCCTGCCCGAACTGCCACGCCACGAAATCATCGTGCAGACCAAGATCGGCCCCAAGACCAGCGAGTCGGAGTTTCGCAAGACGTTCGAGATCTCCCTTCAGAATCTGCGCCTCTCACACGTCGACTTGCTGAGCATCCACGGCATCAACACGCAGGAACTGCTCACCCAAACCCTCACCAAAGGGTCGCTGAAGGCCTGCCGGCGCTTGCAGGACGAAGGGCTGGTCCGCCATGTGGGATTTTCCACCCACGGCCCGCGCGACACGATTCTGGCGGCCATCAACTGTGGCGAGTTCAGCTATCTCAATCTGCACTGGTACTATTTTGACCAGTGGAACTGGCCCGCCATCCTGGCCGCACAGGCCCGCGACATGGGCGTGTTTATTATCAGCCCCTCCGACAAGGGTGGCAAACTTTACGCCCCGCCGGAGAAACTGAAACAACTCTGTGCACCCCTCGCCCCCATAACCCTGAACGACCTATTCTGCCTGTCCCATCCGGAAGTGCACACACTCAGTATCGGCGCCGCGCGGCCTTCTGATTTTGACGCGCACCTCGCCACCCTACCCCACGTTGAAAATCCCTGGCCCGTGATGGACCCCATCCTGCAGCATCTACACGCCGAGGGTGCACGCGCGCTGGGCGAGGACTGGTGGATCCACTGGACCGATGGCCTGCCCCCTATCGTCAACGCACCGCAGGCGCTGCCGCTTTACCACATTCTACGCCTCTACAACCTGACCAAGGCCTTCGACATGCTGACCTACGGCCAAATGCGCTACAACATCCTCGGTGGCGCCGATCACTGGTTCCCCGGCTTCAAAGCCGGGGAATTCGACGAGCAACAGCTGCGCGATGCCCTGCAGGGCTATCGCTTCGCGGATCAGATTCCCGAACGCCTGCGTGCAGCCCACGCGCTCCTGAATGCCGACGACAAAATGCGGCTCAGCCAGTCTTGACCGCCATGCCCCGTTTCACGCAGCGATTTCCCTCGCTGGGGATGCATCCTCCTGCTCGCCACCGCACTCTGGGGCGCTGAGGACCTCCTGCGCGATCTCTGGGAACCCGATGAAGCACGCGATGCCTCCGTCGCTCAGGAAATGAGCACCCGCGGCAGCATCGTCAGTCGTTTACTTCTTGGCGAATTCGGAATCGATCACCAGTTCGATTTCATCGCCCACCACGAGTCCGCCCGTCTCCAGCGCCTTGCTCCAGGTGAGTCCGAAATCCTGGCGGTTGATGCTCGCCGTGGCCGCAAAGCCCAGCTTCGTCTTGCCCCAGGGATCCTGCACCGGCCCGCTGAGGGTGTACGTCAGGCTGATGGACTTCTTAACGCCATTGAGCGTCAGGTCACCCACAATCGTGTCACCCGTAATCGACGTGCTCTGAAACGTCATTTCGGGGTGTGCCGCGACGTTGAAGAATTCCGAACCGCGCAGGTGTTCGTCGCGATCGGTTGAACCCGTGTTCACGCTGGCGACCTTGATCGTGGCCGCTGCATTAAGCAACTGGCCATTGTCGATCTGCAAGCTCGCATCATATTCCGCAAAATTCCCGCGCACTTTGCTGATCACCATGTGCGACACCTTGAACCCCACGGAAGAATGCGAAGCATCAACGGCGTAGCGGTCACCCGACTTAGGCGCCGCTGCTTCCACCGCCGAATCCTCAGCGTGCGCCATGCAAACTCCAGTCGTCAGCGTCGCGGCCATGATCCAACGGGATAGGATAGTACGATTCATCTTCGTCCTTTGTATTGCGGTGGTTTTACTGTTGCGGCCAATGAATAAGCAGTGAGTTTACGCCGCATCGGACAATCGCGCCAGTGCTTTGTCGTCTTTGGGCAGCGCGACAGCGCGATACCAGCGTCCCCGCCCCCGGCAGCCCGCGGCTGACCATCATCGCTTATGGGAAGGGCAAGACAGGGCGCGGCCCCATGATGCGCGCCGGACCAAAGACGGGCAACGGGCGGCCCGCGCTGTCCGTGATGTTGCAGGCCGGATCCATTCCGTAGCCGTAATGCAGCACCTTGTCGGGAAAGTCGAGGGCCGTGCGAAGCGTCTTCAACTGCACCGTGGTGCCCGCCAACCGGATATCAAAAATTCCCCGCACCGGGGCATCTCCCTGGCGCAGGGTAAATCCCATCGGCCGGCCCGCCGCTTCTAACTTGCCCACCACATGGTCAAATTCCACCGTGATCGTGGCGGTCTGCTCGCCCTTGAGCAAATCCACACGCACTCGCTTCAGCGCGATGGGCGGCTGCAAGGCGCCCTTCGAATGCACCAGCGCATACATGGCTTCCGCCAGCCGCACCCCCAGAACCTGCTGACTGCGCCCGCTGACATGCACCAGATCGTCCAGCGTCAGATCAATGGCCGGCACCGTCGATACGCGCGAAATAATTGAAGGCAAGCGGCGCTGGTGCTCCTGAACGGCGTTCCAACTGTCCGGTGTCAGATTCTCGCCCGCATAGCGTGACAATTGCACGAGAACAAAAGGCAGACGTTTGTCGCGGCAGTCGCGTCGGAAGGCACGCACGAGGTCCTGCATTCGCGGCAGGTACTCGGCGGCGCCATGCGGCATGGAGTCGCTTTCGCCCTGATACCAGACCACACCGGCCACCCGGCCGCCGTTCACGCGCACCCGCCGTGCAGTGGCGCCATAGAGGCTGTAGCCGCCCAGGTCCTTGTGCCGCGGGTCCCACTGCACCATGGACGCGCCGCCTTGCGCGCAGACCAGCAACCCCTGTGGCATGCCCGTGTAGGCATACATCGCCTGGCCGAAACTCACACCCGGCCCGACGCCTTTCACGCCCGGATCCTCACCATCCGGCTTGCCACCGTGTACCGGGGCCACCGCGTTCCAAAGATTGTGCAGCGGGTCGCGCGCCAGCGCCCAACGATCATCCATGAAGAAAGCGCGCACCGGGGAAATCCCCGGCAGTGCCGCGTCACGCGCACCACCCCCCTGCATGTTCGACTGCCCCGCCAGTATCCAAACATCGCCCACCCACACCTCACGCAGGACGTGCGAGACCTTGGACGCCTGCACCGAAGGCCCGACGCACAGGCGGATGGCATAGGGACCACCCGTGGGAACGCCCGCGAGACGGCCACGCAAGAGGCCCTTCGTCACCCTGCCAATGCGTCGCCAGCCTTGACCACGCAGCGCGCGCCCCTTGCGATCGACACGCGCCCAAAGGGGACCATTGACCGCACACTGTCCGCAAAATCGCGCATCGCTCACCCCACGTGAAGCGCGCTGCAGCACCTGTCCCTCGAACAGGCCCTCAACAATTTCAATCATGGCTGCTCCCTGGCCGAGAATTTCCAACACCAGAAAAAGCGCATGTCACCACGCGCAGCGCGAATCGGGCAAGGCAAAACGCGGGCGCGCCACACACGAAGCGGACTTGACACGGCACACCCGTCCGGGCAAGCCTTTCAGCGACAGAGACGGTGGGCCGCAGGGGGCGGCACGCGGCTCGGAAACGTTCCTCGGCGGAAAGGACTCGCTCATGCGTAAATTGAAGGTCGGGATCATCGGCGGCGGCGGACCAGGTGCGTTTTTCGGGCGCGTCCATCAACGCGCGCTCAGCCTCGACGGCACGCGCGAACTGGTGGCGGGCGCCCTGCGCAGCAAGCCGAAGGACGCCATGGCGGCGGCGGCCGAATGGGGCATTCAAGGCTATCCCGATTATACGGCCATGCTGAACGCCTGGAAAGATGGCGACATCGGTCTCGATTATGCCGTGATCGCCACGCCCAACCACATGCACTTTGCCCCCGCCATGGCCTGCATTGAGGCCGGCCTGCCCGTCATGTGCGAAAAGCCCATGACCCTCACCGTGGCGGAATCGGAAACGCTGGCCAAAGCCGCGAAGCGCAAGAAGGTCCCCTTTGTGCTGGCCCACACCTACACCGGCCACCCCATGATGATGTACGCCCGCGAGCTGGTGCAGTCGGGTGCCATCGGGGAAATCCGCAAAATCGAATCTTGGTACACACAGGGCTGGCTGGCGAGTGACCTGGAGAAATCCGGGCAGAAGCAGGCCTCCTGGCGCACCGATCCGAAGCGCACCGGACTTTCCAACTGCGGCGGCGACATCGGCACGCACGCCTTTATGGCCGCCACTTGGGTCAGCGGACTCAGCGTGAAACGCGTGTCCGCGCGCTTGAACGCCTTCGTCAAAGGGCGTGTCCTCGACGATGACTTCAATGTCCTGGCCGAACTGAGCAATGGCGGCACGGCCCTGATCACCGCCACGCAGATCGCCATCGGGTACAAAAACGACAACGGCTTCCGCATGTTCGGCACGAAGGGTTCCGTGGAATGGCATCAGGAGGCTGCCGAGCAGTTGCTGGTGCGTCGCGGCGACCACGACGAAACCTACTGGCAAGGCGGCGGCTTCTACCCCAAGAGCGTGGCGTCCTATCAGCGCGCGCCGGCCGGACACCACGAAGACTTCCTCGAAGCCCTGGGCAATCTGCACTGGACCCTGGAACGCCAGATTCGCCAGATCCACAAGGAAGACACGCCCGCCCCCTTCCCGCACCCCGGTGTGGACGAAGGCGTGGCCGGCATGAAGTTCGTGCGCGCCGCCGTGGCCAGTTCCAAGGCCCGCGGCAAGTGGACGAAGGTGTAGCGGCGGCCGGGTCAGGCCGCGGCCGCGCGGCGCGCGGCCCTCCGCCTTCCGCCCTCATCCCTTCTTCGCCGTATCCCTCAATGTCACCGTCTGGTTGAAAACCGGCGCGCCGGGTTGGCTCTCGCGAGAATCCGCACAAAAGTACCCCAGCCGCTCAAACTGAAACGTCTCCCCCGGCACTGCACTTGCCAGGGCCGGTTCCACGCGTGCGCCGACCTTTTGCAGGGAATCCGAATTGAGATGCGCCGTAAAATCCGCGTCCTTGTCCGCGTCGGGTTCAGGAACGCGGAACAGGCG
>JAQCIA010000141.1 GCA_027620105.1 Verrucomicrobiota bacterium
GTTAGCCAACGACTTTACGCCCGCTTGGCTCCACTCCCATGCGTCCCTTTTCACTGGTCGCCAATGCACGGCTCCGCTACAATCCGCGGCTCGCATGAAGGAAATGACATCATTCGCATTCTCGCACTTGCGGCAACTCGAGGCCGAGTCGATCTACATCATCCGTGAGGTCGCCGCATCCTTCGAGAAGCCGGTCATGCTCTACTCGATCGGCAAGGACTCCTCCGTCATGCTGCGGTTGGCCCAGAAGGCCTTTTTCCCTGGGAATATCCCCTTTCCGCTGATGCACGTGGATACCACATGGAAGTTCCGCGAGATGATCGACTTCCGCGCCCGGATGGCCCGCGAAGTCGGTTTCGATCTGCTCGTCTGGACCAACCAGGATGGCGTCCGCGACGGCGTGACCCCCTTCTCCATGGGCTCGAACAAGTATACCCAGATCATGAAAACCGTGGGCCTGAAGCAGGCGCTCGATCATCACAAGTTTGACGCCGCCTTCGGCGGAGCCCGCCGTGACGAGGAAAAATCCCGCGCCAAGGAGCGCATCTACAGCTTCCGCGACCGCTTTCACCAGTGGGACCCCAAGAACTCTGGAACCTCTACAACAACAAGATCAACAAGGGCGAATCGATCCGCGTATTCCCCCTGTCCAACTGGACCGAACTGGACATCTGGCTCTACATCATGCTGGAGAAAATTCCCATCGTGCCGCTCTACTTTGCCGCCGAACGCCCCGTGGTGAACCGCGATGACACCTGGATCATGGTGGACGATGATCGCATGCCCCTCGAACCTGGTGAAAAACCCGTATCGAAGCGCGTCCGCTTCCGCACCCTGGGCTGCTACCCCCTGACCGGCGCCATCGAATCCGAGGCCGACACGTTGCAGAAAATCGTCCAGGAAATGCTGCTCACCAAGACGTCCGAACGTCAGGGCCGCATGATCGACCACGACCAATCCGGATCCATGGAAGAAAAGAAGAAGGAAGGCTACTTCTAATCACCATGACGGCCCCAACACCAGCACCGTCCGAATCTGAAGCCCTGATCCGCTCCGACGTGGATGCCTACCTCCTGCAGCACGAGCGCAAGGACCTCCTGCGTCTGCTGACCTGCGGCAGTGTCGATGACGGTAAGTCGACGCTCATCGGCCGCCTGCTCTACGACACGAAAATGATTTACGAGGATCAGCTCGCGGCCATCATTCGCGACTCCGCAGTCCACGGAACCACCGATACAGATTTTGACCCAGCCCTGCTGACCGATGGCCTCAAGGCCGAACGCGAACAGGGCATCACCATCGATGTGGCCTATCGCTACTTCTCCACCGACCGGCGCAAATTCATCATCGCCGACACCCCGGGCCACGAACAGTACACGCGCAACATGGTTACCGGCGCCTCCACCTGCGACCTCGCCATCATCCTCATCGATGCCCGCTACGGCGTGCTGGAACAAACGCGCCGCCACAGCTTCATTGCGTCGCTGCTCGGCATCCGCCACGTCGTGATCGCCGTCAACAAAATGGACCTCGTCGCGTTCTCCCAGACCGTCTTTGAAAACATCCGGCGCGACTACGAGGGCTTCGCCGCCAAGCTGCACATCGCCGACATGTATTTTCTCCCCATATCCGCCCTGCGTGGCGACAATGTCGTGGACCGCAGTACGAATATACCCTGGTTCGATGGCGCCCCGCTCCTGAGCCACTTGGAAACCGTCCCCGTGTCAGGTGACCGCAACTTGATCGACATGCGCTTCCCTGTGCAGCACGTCATCCGCCCCCATCTGAACTTCCGCGGCTATGCCGGCACAATTGCGTCCGGCGTCATCCGCAAGGGCGATGATGTCATGGTCCTCCCGTCCAAACGCACCTCGCGCATCAAATCCATTGTCACCTTTGACGGCGACATTGACGAAGCGTTCGCCCCCATGGCCGTCACCGTCACGCTGGAGCATGAGCGCGACGTGAGCCGCGGCGACATGTTGGTGCACCCCAAAAATGTGCCGCACTTCGGCCATGACTTCGACGCCATCCTCGTCTGGATGAACGAGGACGCACTCAAGCTGGATCATCAGTACCTGATCAAGTGCACCACGAACCTCGTCCCCGGCACCATCAACCAGTTGCAGTACCGTTTTGACATCAACACGCTGCACCGCGCCAGTGCCGAGACGCTGCATGTGAACGAAATCGGGCGCGTATCCATCTCCGTCACCCGCCCCATCGCCTACGACAGCTACAGCCAGAACCGCAGCACCGGCGCGTTCATCGTGATCGATCGGGCCACCAACGGCACGGTCGGCGCCGGCATGATCCTCGAGCGCGGCCGCAGCGTGCAACCCCGGCAGGACGCCGAATCGAAACCGGTCAGCGACAACATCCGCCGCGAGGGCAGTCTCGTCACAAATGCCGCGCGCGCAAAACTCCTGCGGCAGAAACCCGCGACCCTCTGGCTGACTGGCCTGAGCGGTTCCGGAAAATCAACCATCGCCCAGGCGCTCGAACAGCATCTTATGGAAGCCGGACACGCCTGCTTTGTGCTGGATGGTGACAATATTCGCCATGGCTTGAACCGCGACCTCGGATTCTCCGCCGAAGATCGCAGCGAGAACATCCGGCGGGTGGCGGAAGTCGCGCGCCTGTTCAACGATGCCGGCATCATTGTCATCACGTCCTTCATTTCTCCTTACCGCGAGGACCGCACAAGCGCCGCCGCCGTGATCGGCCCGGAGCGCTTTTTTGAAGTCTTTGTCGACACGCCCATCGAGGTCTGCGAACAGCGGGATCCGAAAGGCCTCTACAAAAAGGCGCGGGCTGGCGAAATTGACCGATTCACCGGGGTCAGCGCGCCGTACGAAGCGCCCGAAGCACCAGTCTTGACCCTCTCAACCACAACGCTCGATGTCGCGGCCTGCGTGGCGCGCGTGCTGGATTTCTTGAAACAGCGCAGCTTGCTGCCCCAGTCGAAGGACGAATCCACCACATGAAACTTTTCGTACCCGGCCGCATCTGCCTGTTCGGTGAGCACAGCGATTGGGCGGGCGGTTATCGCCGGATCAATGCGGAAATCGAAAAGGGACATACCATCATCAGCGGCACCAATCAGGGGCTGCATGCCGAAGTCCGACCACACCCCACGAAGCTCATTTTCAAGTCCGTGCTCGAAGACGGCGCAAGTGTGGAACCCTTCGAGGTCGTCATGGAGCCCGAGGCGTTGCTCGCTGCCGCCCAGAAAGGCGGATTCCACAGCTATGCCGCCGGCGTTGCCTATCAGGTCATGACGCACTACCGCGTACGCGGACTGGAGATCGAGAACGAGTTGACTGACCTCCCCGTCAAAAAGGGCCTCTCATCCAGTGCCGCCGTCTGCGTCCTCGTCGCTCGCGCCTTCAATCGCGTCTATGATTTGAAGCTGACGATTCGTGGCGAAATGGAACTGGCCTACCTGGGCGAGATCACCACCCCGTCGCGCTGCGGCCGACTGGACCAAGGCTGTGCCTACGGCAATCGCCCGATCGTAATGACCTTCGACGGTGATCGTATCGATGTCAAGGAAGTGCCGGTCTCCAAGGATCTGCATCTCATCATTGTCGATCTGCAGGCCGAAAAGGACACACGCGAAATTCTCAATCGCCTGAATCGCTGCTACCCCTTCCCGGAAACCGATCTGCACCGTGGCGTGCAGACATGCCTGGGCCCCGTGAACGCCCGGATCGTAAATGCCGCTGCGGATGCCCTGCGTCGCGGTGATGCGGCTGAACTGGGGGCCCTCATGACGGATGCCCAGACAGAGTTTGACCGCCACGTTAGGCCCGCCTGCCCGTCGCAACTGACCGCGCCGGTGCTGCACAAACTTCTCGACTACGCACCGCTCAAATCGCTCATTCACGGCGGCAAAGGCGTGGGCTCGCAGGGCGATGGCTCCGCGCAATTGATCGCACGTGACGCGGACACACAGGCCCAGGCGATCACCATCATTGAACGCGATCTCGACATGAAGTGCCTGCCGCTGGTGCTGCGCCCCGGGCGGCGCGTCCGCAAGGCCGTGATCCCCGCCGCGGGATTCGGTACGCGCCTCTTCCCCGCCACAAAGGCCGTGAAGAAGGAACTGTTTCCCGTCATCGGCCGCGACGGGCGCGCCAAACCCGTGATTCTTGCCATTGTCGAGGAAGCGATCAGCGCGGGCATCGAAGAAGTCGGGATCATCGTCCAGGGCACGGATCGTGAGCTCTTCGAGGAAATCTTTTGCACCCCCCCGCCGATTGAAAATTTTAACAAACTCTCCCGCGAGAATCAGCAGTACTGCAAGTACCTGATGGAGATCGGGAACCGGATCACGTTTCTCTCACAGGACGTGCAGGAAGGCTTCGGGCATGCCGTGTATTGCGCCCATGCCTGGGTCGGTAACGAGCCCTTCATGCTTTTGCTCGGCGATCATCTCTACGGGTCGGATACGAACGTTTCCTGCGCACGCCAGTTGCTGGATGTCTATGAACGCACGGGGCAGAACGTCGTCGGCGTGAAGCATACACCCATCGCAGATGTGCAGGCCTTTGGCTGCGTCACGGGCACGTGGGAAGAACCCAATGCCGTCCTATCCGTGAGCGAGTTCTACGAAAAGCCGACGCCAGAATACGCGGCCCAGCACCTCCAGGTCGAAGGCATGGATCCCAAGGAAATCCTCACCGTATTTGGTCAGTACGTGATGAACAGCAAGATCTTTGACTTCCTAGAAGAACACATCCGCCTGAACATCCGCGAACGCGGCGAATTTCAACTGACCTCCTGCCTGGACCGCCTGCGTCAGGAGGAGGGCTTCTCGGGCGTCGTCGTCCGTGGCCGACGCTTCGACATCGGCTCGCCCGATGCCTACCGCCAGACCCTCTGGGACTTTCGCGACGCAGGCTGACCCAGCGCGCGCTTCACTACCCCATTGCGAACGTCAGGGCCGCCTCCGAGCCGTGCCCATCTATCCTCTTAGAAAACCCTTTCCCGCATGGTGAGAAGACGCGAAACAGGATCTCCGCCGCGGAACTCCCTCTCCCTCGGGGAGAGGGTCAGAACAACTCATCCTTCTCCGGCTCGTCTTTTTCCTCCGGCTCATCCTCCGCATCCAACGCCACGAAGGGTTCCGCTTTCACCGTCCCTCCGCGCTTGACCAGCATTTCAACCTTCTTCTCCACTTCGTTCAGCTTCTTCGTACAGAAGCTGATCAGCTGCTGGCCTTCTTCAAAACGCGCGATCATGTCCTCAAGGTTCAGCTTGCCGGCTTCCATATCGCCGACAATCGCTTCGAGACGCTTCATGGAGACCTCGAACGATGGCTGGGGTGCCCCATCCTCACCCTTCACGGCCGCCGCCTTCTTTGCACTCATGTCTGTTCTCCTTCAATCCATTCCACGGTCGACGCAATACTCCCCAACGCCACCCGCGTGCGCACCTGATCACCAGGTTTCAGTTGGCGCACATCCCGAATCACACGCCGGTGCGCATCGGTGGTCACGCTGTATCCGCGCGAAAGCACCGCCAGCGGGCTGAGCGCCCGCAGCTGTGCCTCCATCCGCCGCACATCCTGCCCCCAGCGCTGATGGGTTATCCGCACCTCATGCGTCCCGCGCATCGCCAGATCATCCAGCCGCACTTTTCCCATGCTGACCGCGCCAGCGGCAGCGTGCTGCACGCGCACCGCCAACGCGTCCACCCTTTGGCTGAATTGTCGCACGAGCTCCGCCGGTTCGCGCAAAACCGGACTGGCCTTGAGCTCGAGCAGATGATTGCGTTGCGCCAGGACGTACTCGCGCAGGCCGCGCCCCAGCCGTGCCTGGACATGCACGAGGTGCTCCTCGAACTGGTCCTTGCGCCCCACCACGAGCTCCGCCGCGGCCGAGGGCGTCGGGGCCCGAATGTCGGCCACAAAATCGGCGATGGTAAAATCTGTTTCGTGGCCAACCGCCGAAATCACAGGTATCCGAGACCGTGCACTCGCGCGAGCCACCACCTCCTCGTTGAAACTCCAGAG
>JAQCIA010000142.1 GCA_027620105.1 Verrucomicrobiota bacterium
CTGCGGTACAACTTGCGCCTTTCTTCTGGTTCCAGAATTCGAATCGCACGTGAAGCCCCATCGCCCACTTCGCCTTGCTCCCCACCTCGCGCGCATCACCTTCGCCGGATCGCTCAGCATGGTCTTCGTCGGGTGCGTGTTCTCGCCCGTCACCACGGACATCTTTCGCCATCTCGGCGCCACCGAGTTGCAGTTCGGCCTGCTCGCGGGCATACCCATGGCGACGCTGTTCATGCAGTTCCTCGGCGCCTACTGGGCCAACCGCTCGCACCATCGCCGCCCCATCTTCATCACGCTGGTGATCGGCGCGCGCCTGCTGTTCCTGCCCATTGCCGTGCTGCCCTTCCTGACCGGTCTGCCCCCCGGTGCCGCCGTCGCCGCCATGATCGCCTTGATCGTCATCGCCAGCGCGATCCAGAACCTGACGACGCCCATGTGGCTGTCCTGGATGAGCGACCTCATTCCCCGGCGCATCCTCAGCCACTACTGGGGAGTGCGCCAGCGCTACCTCACGCTGACCGCCACCCTCACCGCCCTGACCGTGACCGCCATCACGTTCTATGGCAGCGAACTGCCGCTCCTGCCCCTGTTCCTGGGCCTATCGGTGCTCGGCGTCGCCGCCGGTGTCATTGATATCTGGCTCTTCCGAACCGTGCACGAGCCCCCCAACGTCCGCACCGATGCGCATCTCCTGCAAACCTTGCTGGCGCCCTTGCGCGATCGCAACTACCGCTCCTTCGTTCGATTTTCCGTCGTCTGGACCGCCGTCAGCATGCTGGCCGCCCCCTTCATGCAGCTCTACACCCTGGACGTGCTGAAGGTGCCGTTGTGGAAAACCGCGCTGCTCTGGTGCATGCCCGGCATCGGGGCGGCGATGGTCGCGCCGCTGTGGGGGCGCGTGGTGGACCGCTTCGGCAGCCGCCCGCTGTTGCGCGTGTGCGTGTTTCTCAAGCCGGCAACTGTGCTGGTGTTTCTGCTGGTGACGCCGGAGCTGGCGATGCCAGTGCTGGCCGTCGCCCTGCTGCTCGACAACATGCTGAACATGGGCATCGAGATCGCCACCAACGGCGTCATGCTCAAACTGGCACCGCGCGAAAACCGCCCCATGTTCATTGCCGCCATCGCGGCCCTTTCCGGACTCGCCGGCGCCGCCGGCGCCATTGCCGGCGGCGTCATCCTGCGCCACACCAACAGTGTTCACTTCGATCTGTTCGACCGCACATGGAACCACTACCAACTGCTGTTCCTGGCCAGTTTCCTGTTGCGCCTGCCCTGCAACCTGCTCGTCAAACGCATCCACGAACCGGACAGCGCGCCCTCGCGCATGGTGCTGAACCACCTGATGGAAATTTGGCCCCTGCGCGTGTTCGCCTACCCGGTGGAGCTTTATCGCAAGCTGAGCGGGCCTGAGGAGAAGTGAGGCGAGAAGTCGCGAATCCAAGGTCCAAATTCAGGGTGCAACCGCACACAACGCCATGTGTGTGCGAGGGAGGGAGGGGCGAGTGACACGAACCCGATTTGCGCGGCGTCGCGGCGCTCCGCCCTATCGCCACTCGTGCTTCGGATACTTGCGCTGCAACTCCTGCTTCACACGCGGATAGTGCTCGCGCCAGAAGCTCGCAAGATCCTGCGTGATCTGCACGGGACGCTGACTGGGTGCGAGGATTTGCACACGCACGGCCAGCCGCCCCATGGCCACGCGCGGCGTCTCGGTGACACCAAACAGTTCCTGAATGCGCGCCGCAAGAATCGGCGGCCCCGGCGGCTCATAGGTCACGCGCACACGCCGCCCGTTGGCCAATTCGATGCGTTCCGGCGCGTGCTGTTCAATCAGTCGCACCTGCGACGGATCCAGCCATGCCCGGATGACCGGCCACACTGCTTGCAATTTGGCATCCTTCGCACTCGTGACGCCGTGGCAGACCTGTTCCATGAGCGCCCGGCGTGCCGCGGCATCAATGGGCGGAAGCTCCCATTCCGGACAGGCCGCCGCCAGCGTGTTGACGCGCGCGATCCACTGCTCGACGGCATGATCCCACGCCTTGATCACGAGACGCCCCGCCACGGCTTCCTCCGCCAGTAGCCCCGCGGACGCATCGATCGGCGGCGCCACCCGTTTTGACTCCAGTGGCAAATCCCGAAATAACCGCTGCGCCTCTGCCACCACGCGCTTCTCCGTGCTGTTGTACGTCACCGCCACGGTCGCGCGGATAGCCCCGGGAAACAGCGCCTCCAGCCACGCCGGTTGAATGGCCGTTGCCAATGCGAGCAGCACATTCAGTTCCTTGTCGCGCTGCTCCACCTCGCGCACCTCCGCGGCCACGATCAACGGACTCTTGCGCACCACGCTTTCGCGCGCCAGCACACCCGTGCGCCCGTGCACCAATCGGCAGCGCCGCGTTCCGGGATCAACACTCGCCACGTGATCCGCGAACCCGGCCAGGACGCACTGCCCGATGGCATCCTCGCCGGCGGGTGGCGTCTCAACGGGAAGACCCTCGTCCCGCGCGATACGCAGAAACTGATCAAACAATTGACGCACCTGCCGCGCGGTTTGCGCATGGATGCCGAGTTTCTGGCATGCCTCGAGCGCGAAGCCCTGGGCCTCGGCGTAGCGCCAGGCCTGCATGATCACCACAAAGTCGGACGACGCATCGCCAAACACATCGTCTCGCGCCTGATCCACGCGCGCATCGGTGCGGCGCAGCAGCAGGTCGCGTCCCTGCGTGAGGGCCGCAATCAGTGCGGCCTCGGGGACGCAGTGCAATTCCCGCGCCGCCAGCAACATGCGCGCATATCGCGGATGCAGCGGAAACGCCAGCATCCGTCGGCCAAGGTCCGTGATGGCGCCCGTGGCGTCGAGTGCCCCCAGATCGCCCAGCAGCGTTTCGGCACGGTTGAGCGCTTGCGGCTCCGGCGGTTCGAGCCATGCAAATGCGCGCACATCCGCCACGCCGTGCGCCTTGAGGGTGAGCACCACTTCCGCCAGCTCCAACCGGCGGATTTCAGGCAGTTCCTGCGCCTGGCGATCACGATGCTCGCGCTCCGTCCAGAGGCGCACGCAGATGCCCGGCGCGGTACGGCCGGCACGCCCCGCGCGCTGATCCGCTGACGCGCGGCTGATTTTTTCGACGAGCAGTGTATTGATGCCACGCTGCGCGTCGTACCGCGCCATGCGCGCGAGCCCGGCATCAATGACCAAACGCACCCCGTCAATGGTCAGGGACGTTTCCGCCACATTGGTGGAGACCACAATCTTGCGCCGATCCGTGCGTGACACGGCCGCATCCTGGTCCCGTGCCGGCAATTCCCCATGCAGCGGAAGCGTCAAAAAGCCGCGCGCGGATGGTGCGCCGTTGAACGCTTGCAGCGTGCGCCCAATCTCATAGGCGCCGGGCATGAAGACCAGGACGTCCCCACCCGGATCGTTCTCCCGCATCACCTGCTCAAAGGCGGCCACCGCCACATCCCAGACGCGATCGCGTTCCCCCAGCGACTTTTCCTGAAAACGAATCTCAACGGGAAATGTTCGCCCCGCTGAGGTGAGCCAGGTGCAGGGCTTGAGATACGCCTGCAGCGCTTCCCAACCCAGCGTGGCCGACATCACGAGCACGCGCAGATCGGGCCGGGACTCGCGCTGAATCTGCAAGGCCCGCGCGAGCGAAATATCCGCATAAAGGTGGCGCTCGTGAAACTCGTCGAAGATCACGGCGCCTATGCCGCGCAGCGTCGGATTCCCGGTCATCTGACGGAGCAGGATGCCTTCGGTCACAAACTTGATGCGCGTGGTCGCGGAGGATACATCGTCAAACCGGATCTGATAGCCCACCTCTTGTCCCAGACGCACGCCACGCTCACCGGCCACGCGCGCGGCGAGCATGCGTGTGGCCAGGCGCCGCGGTTGCAGCACCACGATTTGCCCCGCGCACAGCCCGTGATCGAGCAGCATCTGCGGTATCTGCGTCGATTTCCCCGAACCTGTCGGGGCATCAATGACCGCCCGGTTTCCCTGCTTGAGCGCCGCCACCAGACGTGACTCAAGTTCGTAGATGGGAAGCCGTGCGGACTGCATGCAACACTCCTGATTCGACGTTCCTCGGCGGCACTTCACCGCCGGCGGCGGGCGCGAAGTTCCCGCAACTACCCGTGATCATCGTTGGCCACGGCCCGGTCGGCATGCCGATCCATATCGTGTTTGGGCTCGAAATCACCGGCGTGGTGGTGGCCGCCCGCTGCGTGCTGTTCGGTGGCGTAGCGATGCAGGCCGGGATCCGTTTCCGCCACGGCATGATCGAGCACGTTCACAATGGTCTGGACATCCGGCACAGTCGAGAGCGCCTCACGCGCGCGCCGCATGAACGGAAAACCCCGTGCATACCACAGCAGGTGTTTCCGAAATGTGCGCACGGCCAGATTCACATCGCCATAGTGTGCACAGTGATACTCAAGATGGCGCAAGATCACCGCGCGCCACTCGGCGGGTAATGGATGCGGTGCGGCGGGGTCAAGCAGGTGCCGAAACACCCAGGGGTTGCCCAGCGCGCCACGGCTGACCATCACCGCATCACACCCGGTCGTCTCGAGCATGCGCAGCGCACTCACCGGATCAAAGATGTCGCCGTTCCCCACCACAACCAGATCGGGGCGCCCCTCGGCCCGTGCCACCGCCACCGCCGCCGCGATGGCCTGCAAATCCGCCGGCACGCCGTAGTTGTCCGTGCGCGTGCGGCCGTGAATGCAAATCATCGCCACGCCCGCCGCCGCCAGCCGGCGCACAATTTCAGGCGCGTTGCGGTTGTCCACATCGTAACCAAGCCGGATCTTGGCGGTCAGAGGTCGGGACGTCCGCGCCATCGCCATCGTCACAGTGCGGCTGACCCGCTCGGGGTCGCGCAGGATGGCACAGCCCGCGCCATGCGCCGTGATCTTGCGCACGGGGCACCCCATATTGATGTCAATCGTGTCATAAGGCATGGCGTCCAGCGTCGTCACGCCCGCCGCCACGGACTCCGCCGATGGCCCCGTGATTTGCACCCCCAGGCATGGCTCGGCACCATCGCGGCGCAAGCGCGGCGACTCACGCTTCGGCGCCGATTGCAGGGATGCCGAGGACAGCATTTCCACGTACGTCAGTCCCGCACCCATTTCCTGGCAAATGCGGCGGAATGGCGCATCGCTGACCCCCGCCAGCGGTGCCAGGAGCACGCGGTTCGGAATCTCCAAAGACCCGATGCGCAGCGGTCTCGCGAAGGGTGTCTTTGATTCTGTGGCTGGCATGGCGTGGAAGGTTCTAACCACATCGCGAGACGGAAACAAGCCACCCTTTTCGCGTTTCGCCAGCGGCGCCATGGCGTATTATGCACCCGCGCCATGGATGAAGATGCTGCCATCACGAATCTTTTGCTCGCCTGCGTGGGTCCCGTTCACACCACGCAGCGCGCGCGCGTCCATGCCGCCACAAGCAACATCACCCACTGGGACCATGTGCTGGCCGTCGCCGCAAATCACCGCATGGCCCCTTTGCTGGCACATCGGTTACGCAGCCATGACCTGCTGAGCGCCGTTCCGGAACCCACGCGCCAGAACCTCCAGCAGCTCTATCTTGCCGCCGCCGCACGCCACGAACGCCTGAATGCCGCGCTGGGCGATCTGCTTGCGCTATTCGAAAAAAACGGCATCGCCGCCCTCCCAATGCGCGGCCCGCGGCTGGCCACTCAACTGGAAATCGACCCCCCCACGCGACCGAGCGATGACCTGGATCTCTTGCTGCACCGACGCGATCTCGCACGGGCACGCGCGCTGCTCCTGGCCACTGACTTTACCGATCTTCAGACACCGCCATCGCCAACCGCCGTGGCAACTTTACGTCGAGCCGATAGTGAGTCATCCACGGCGCGCGGCGCGTGCCGCCCGCCCCCGGTCCCACTCTCCCACGGTCCCCATGGCTGCGCCAAAGTCGTTGGGAATTGCCGTGAGTGGTCCTTGAGCGTGTTGTG
>JAQCIA010000143.1 GCA_027620105.1 Verrucomicrobiota bacterium
CAGAGCGGCCAGTTTTCCAGCGACCACACCTGCTATGCGGAGAGCAGCGACGGCATCCGCTGGACGAAACCCAATTTGGACCTTTACGAGTTCGAGGGCTCGAAACAGAACAACATCGTTTGGAAGGGCGAGGGGACTCATGCCTTTGCACCGTTCAAGGATCCAAATCCGGCCTGCAAGCCCGAGCAGCAATACAAGGCAGTGGGACCCATCATGGGAACGCCGCAGAAACAGGGCGGGCTGGGGGCATTTCAGTCGCCTGACGGGATCCATTGGTCACCTGTGCAAGAGACCCCTGTCATCACCAAGGGTGCATTTGATTCCTTGAACTTAGCCTTTTGGGATACGACGCGGCAACGATATGTGGACTTTCACCGCGACACTCGCGACGGTCGCCGCGCGATCGTAACCTGCACTTCGACGGATTTTGTGCACTGGACCGATCCCGTTTGGTTGGAATTCCCCGGGGCAATGGAAGAGGAACTTTATACAAACGCGGTGATTCCCTATCAGCGGGCACCGCATTTGTTTCTGGGTTTCCCGATGCGCTACGTCAGGTCGCGGACTTCGCAAACGATGGAGGGCATTCCCCCGATTGTCGGTTTCACCAATCCCGAGCCGGGCAGTTTGGGGCTCACCGACGCTGTCTTCATGACGAGTCGGGACGGCGTGAAGTTCCATCGCCGTAGCGAAGCCTTCATTCGGCCGGGTTTGGGAAGCGACTGCTGGATTTCACGAAACAACGCGCCAGCCTGGGGGATCGTCGAAACGAAGTCCGACACGGCGGAGGGCATCCCCGAACTCTCGATCTATGCCACCGAAAGCTATTTCAACAACGCAACCCGGCTGCGGAGGTTCACGGTGCGCATGGACGGATTTGTGTCAATTCGGGCGGATAGCCAAGGCGGCGAGATGCTCACTCGACCGCTGATCTTCTCCGGGAAGCAGCTGGAGATGAATTTCTCGACCAGTGCCGTCGGATCGATCCAAGTCGAGATTCAGGATGCCGCCGGCAAGCCAATTTCCGGTTTCGCACTGGAAGACTGCCCGGAGATCTACGGCGACAGGATCAGACAGGTGGTTGCATGGAAGCAGGGGAACGACGTAAGCAAACTTGCTGGGCAGCCGGTTCGCTTGCGCTTCGTCATGAAAGACGCCGACCTGTACGCAATTCAGTTTCCATAAACGCAGAGATACTGCTAGTGTTATTTGCGCTGGATGTCGCACCCATGGGTCCGCTGAATAGTGATCCCCACCTTCTGAGACCCGAGAAGGATTACCCGGTCTGGCGCAGCCGTCTGCCAGAAGGTTATGTGATGCTCGACGAAGTGCGGATTGACTGCCCCTGAGCGGCGATGGCATGAATCAGAACTTCGTCGCGTGCCGAAACACGGCTTCACTTTCACAAAGCCAAGGAACCACAACCATGCGGATCGCAACGGCGGCTACTCAACTCTTCTTGATCGTGAGTCTGACACTCGTTTCGGGGTTGGCGGTCGGTGACGATGCCGCGCCGCCAATCAACATCGCGACCGCGAAGCGGCTGACTTGGGACGATTCGCTGTTGGACAAGTTGGAGGGCATCCGTTTCGAGATGCATCAGCCGCGTCGGACCGGCGAACGGAATCTGGTCGGTGACAAACCGTGGGAGTCGTGGCAACTCGGCGGAATGTCGAGCTTGCTACACGAAAACGGCAAGTTTCGCCTTTGGTACGGCGTGAGTCATGGCATTCGACATGGTGAGGAGTATGCCGTCGCCTATGCGGAGTCCGATGACGGAATTCGCTGGACGAAACCCGAACTGGGCTTGGTCGATTATGCGGGTTCCAAGAAGAACAACCTGGTCGTTGCTTACAGCAGCGTGATCGGGCAGGTGTTTGTCGATCCGCACGCCAAGGCCGGCGAAGAGTACAAGATGCTGGCCGCGATTTTCCCGACGAAGGATGGTGATCCGAGGCGGTATCTCACGCTGCTCAGTTCACCAGACGGTCTGGTCTGGAGCCCGCCGACAAACAATGTCGTCCGCGAAGGGGACTTCGCGCTCGACACACAAAGCCAGGCGTTTTGGGATCGCGACCGAAATTCGTATGTTCTGTACACGCGAATGGGTCCGTGGCGTCAAGTAGGGCGTTCCGAGTCGACCGACCCGTTTGCGTTTCCCGCGCCCAAGAACGTCATGCGGCCCGACGAGCCGGTCAAGGCCGACTACTACCAGGCCGGTGTCACGAAGTACGAGGAAGCGGCAAACGCCTATTTCGGACTCGTGCCGATTTTCTTTCATCCTGGTGACGAACGGGGAAATCCCGCGGACGGCAATCCACCGTTGACGTTTACCTATGTGAAAAACCCAGTCACGGCGGTTGCGCCCGACACGCTCGACCTTCACTTGTTCACCAGCAACGACTCGCTTGAATGGCAGCGGCGGGGTGACCATGTGCCGTTTCTTGGACTGGGGCTGGACGGCCAGTTCGATAGCCGTTCGCTTTATCCGGGTGTTGGTTATGCCGTGGTCGGTTCGGAGATCTGGCTGTATTACTCGGCGTACAACTGCACGCATATCGAATCGCTCGATGGGAAAGACCCGTTTTCCAAGTATTTGGGAGCGATCACACGAGCAACACTGCGTCTGGACGGTTTTGTGTCGGCCACCGCAGGGCACTCGGGCGCCGAACTTGTGACCAAGCCCCTAGTGTTCTCGGGCGACCATTTAGAGCTGAATGTCGATTGCAGTGCGGGCGGGCATTTGAACGTCGAGTTGCAATCCGCGGAGGGCGAGCCACTGCCAGGATACTCGCTGGCTGAGTGTGATCGGGTTTACCACAACAACATCAGCAAGGTCGTCACCTGGAAGGGGCAATCCAACGTGTCGGAACTTGCCGGCAAGCCCGTTCGGATGCGGTTGGTCATGCGGGACTGCAAAATGTATGCGTTTCAGTTTCCGAAAAAGTCGCCGTGACCTTCGCACTCGATCGCAAATGCGATGCGTTGTCACGGCCGGACAGTCCGTCGATCTGGTCACCGCTCATGTATGATGGATCACCGGAATACTCACAAGGAGCAAGACAATGCCGCGATACGGAAGACCCTTGATCCTAGCTGCTGCCATGGCGTGTGCGGGTGTCCTTGGCTGGGGGCACGTCTCTCGGGGCGAGGAAGCCGGGGCTGAAAGAGGAGACATCCTTTTCTACGCCGGATTTGACAAAAGCAAAGATGCCGACTTCGCGGCCGGGAGTCCCAAAGCGCAGTTTCACGAGGGTGGCGGGTCGCTTTGTGCGGACGGGCTCGGTTTCCGCGGCGCTGCGCTGCGCACCGGGGATGGGGAGGGATATGTCGAGTATTCCGCGGAAGGCAATCTCAATGCCAAGCAAGGCACGATCGAGTTCTGGATGTATGCGCAGGATTGGGATCACACGGACGGCCACGTTCACCGGTTGATCGATGTCGTTGGCAAGGGGCAAATATACTTTTACATAAGGCCGCCCGGCGTGCAGGAGCTTGTCGTACGCGCCACCGGCAGCCTTGCGAACACGGCCTACGGGTGCAACCCACTCCAAGGCAGGTGGAGTTGGTACGCCCTGACGTGGCAAGAGGGCCACCCCGCGGCGATCTACATCGGCGGCATCAAGGCGTCAGGGAAATCATGGACCCATAGCGCGGGGCGGTCGGGGCCGACACCGGAGCCTGAGGCACTACTCTGGATCCTCATCGGGGATTTCGGGGGCATACCGGCGCGCCAGGCCCATACGCTCATCGACGAGGTCTACATCTACGACCGCGCGCTCACGCGCGAGGAGGTCGACTGGGCGGCGGGAAACGCCCTGACGCGCAAGCCGGGCATGGACATCCCGGCGAACTTCATGCAGCCAAAGGCCAAGGTGGTGCCGGATCCGGCGAAGAACGCGTTGGTGGTGGAGGTCGACAGCGGCGACCGTAGCGGCGAGTTCGCGGGCACGGCGCGGCTGGAGCCACCCACGGGGACCTCGCCCGCGCCCATCGCGCCGACCGAGGGCCGGTTCGGCCAGGCGGTGATTCCATACACCGACCTGCCGAAAGGTGAGTACAACGTCATCTCGGACATCACGACCAAAGACGGCAAGCCCATCGCGTCGGTTACCTCGAAACTTGTCGTCCCCGGGCCGCCGGTCTGGCTGAAAGAGAAGGTGGGCGTTTCCGACACGCCCCCGCCACCATGGACGCCGATCGAAGTCGAGGGAGACCTCGTCAGGGTTTGGGGGCGAGAATACGGCCTGGGGGCGTTCGGACTGCCGGCCAAGGTGGAGACGCTGGGCGCCTCGATGCTGGCGGGGCCGGTCGGCTTCCGGGCGGTTTCCGGCGGCGCGGATGTGACCTGGACACAGGACGCGCCTGCGGTCAGCAGCCGGACAGCCGCGAAGGTTGTCTGGGAGGGGACATCGCGCAGCGCTCTAGGCGAGCTGAGCTGGCGCACGCAGGCGGAGTATGATGGTTTTCTGCTCCATGATTTCACACTCGTGCCGACCGCAGGCGCGGCGGTCGAGCTGATGGAGCTGCGCGTGCCGATCCGCAAGGAATTTGCCGGGCTCTACTCTCAAGGCGGGAGGAAGCGAGGGTCTCTCCCGCCGGGCACCGGCGAAATCGCCGGAGCCGGCGCCGGATACTGGTGGATCGGCACCGACGATGTGGGCCTCTGCGGAGCCATGGAGCACGGCGGAGCATTCATCGACGGCGCGGGCGGCTCCTCACCCATCGTGCGGGAGCCGAACGGCGACGTCACCGTAATCTATCGGTTTGCCGGCAAGCAAACCGCGCTCGCCGAGCCATGGAAACTACGGCTTGTCCTGCAGGCCACGCCCACGAAGCCGCTGCCGGCGGACTGGCGGACATGGCGGGATGCCTCGCCGTTTGCGGAGGCGGATCGGCAGGCATGGCGGGGCGCCGTGAACCTGTGGATCGCGTATCCCTGGCCACATGAGGCAGCGCATCAGTACTTCGCGTTGCCCGTTGTGAAGGATCCGAACTGGTATCGCGATCACGTGAAGAACTTGCACGAGACGGTGCAAGAGGGCGCGGCGCCTGACGCAGAAACGAAGTCTGCGCGCAACAAGGTTCTTCCATATAGCATGTTCGGCTTCATGGCGCCCGGGATGCCCGAGTGTGACTTCCACTGGAAGGAATGGTTCAATCCCGTCGGGTTCTCCAGTCTCGGCGACGGATTGTACCAGTACGCCGCCGTGCGCCCGGTTCCCTCGTACATCGACTTCATGGTCTGGAAGCACCGGGAACTGATCCGGGAGTACGGGCACGACGGGCTCTACATCGATTTTGCCGGGATTTGCCAGCCAGCGCTCGACGTGGAGCACGGCCTGGGATACGAACGCGGCGGCACGCAGCATCCCGCCGAGTTCCCGATTGTGGCCACACGCGAGACCTGGAAGCGGATGTACACAATGTTGCACAAAGAAGTTAAGGTCAGAAGACCGCTCATCGTCGGTCACACTTCCGAAAATGCGTGTGCCCCCATCCTGTCCTTCTGCGATGTCTGGATCAACGGCGAAGGCAACTGGTTCGGGCAGTTGAAGGATAATTACCTGGACGTGCTGCCGCTCGACGAACTGCGGGCGGAGTGGCGAGCGCAGCATTTCGGCGGCGTCCCTTGGTGGATTCCCGCATGGCAGAGGGCAGCAGCCCTAGAGGATAAGGACGTGGCCGTCCGCCGCAGCGACGGCTCGGTGGGCACGGTCAGCGTCGAAAAGACCCACCATATGCTCGGCATCGGCCTGCTCCTGGATATCGCCGTCTGGCCGATAACCGGGACGAACCCCGAGGCGGCCAGACAGTTGTATGCCGTCCAGGATAGGTTCGGCATCGCGGATATGCGGTTCTCCGGCTACTGGAACAACGCGGACCTCATCGGCGGACAGACCAACGAGATCAAGGCGAGCGCCTACCGGAAGCCCAGGGGCGGGGCGCTCGTTGTTGTCTTCAATACGGCCAGAGAGGCCAGGG
>JAQCIA010000144.1 GCA_027620105.1 Verrucomicrobiota bacterium
GAAATTGACAGCATCCTCATTGACGAAGCGCGCACCCCTCTGATCATTTCCGGACCGGCGCCCGTCTCCACGCATCAGTTCGTGGACTTGCGTCCGCGGGTTGATGCCTTGGTGCGCAAGCAGCGCGCGCTGTGCAATCAGTTCATGGTCGAGGCCAAGACGGCTATCGAGAAGGATGACAAGTATCTGGCCCAGAAGCGCCTCTATCAGGTTTTCCACGGCATGCCGAAACATACGCAATTGATGCACTTGCTGGAGGAAGCTCCGACGCGGCGTCTGCACGAGCAGATTGAGAATGCGATGCTGACGCAGCTGCGCAAGGAAGAGGGGCGCGGCTGGCGCGAAGAAATGTATTTTTCGATCGACGAGCGGGGGCATGAGGCCTCGCTGACTGAGAAGGGCTGTGAGGCGTTGAATCCGGCGGATCCGGACGCGTTCGTGCTGCCGGATCTGGTGTCGCTTACAGCGGATGTGGACAACGAGCCCGGGCTGAGCGATGTCGACAAGCAGAAGCGCCGCCAGGACATTCAGACAGCCTTCGCCGAGAAGAGCGAACGCATTCACAACGTCGACCAGCTGATTCGCGCCTACTGTCTCTACGAGCGCGATGTTCATTATGTGGTGCAGGACAACCAGGTTCTCATCGTGGATGAGTTCACCGGGCGCGTGCTGCCGGGCCGGCGCTGGAGCGACGGGCTGCACCAGGCAGTTGAAGCCAAGGAAGGTGTGAAGATTGAGCGCGAGACCCAGACCCTCGCCACGATCACCATTCAGAATTACTTCCGCATGTACGCGAAGCTCGCGGGCATGACCGGCACGGCCGAGACCGAAGCCAACGAGTTCCACTCCATCTATAAGCTCGACGTCGTCGTGATCCCGACGAACCGTCCGGTCCGGCGCATGGATGGCAATGACGTGATCTACAAGACGCAGCGCGAGAAGTACAAGGCGCTGATTGACGAGATCAGTGACTGCCACAAGCGTGGCCAGCCCGTGCTGGTGGGCACGGTGAGCGTGGACACTTCGGAACTGATCAGCCGCATGCTCAAGCGCGCCGGCATTCCGCACAACGTGCTGAACGCCAAGCAGCACGAACGCGAAGCCGAAATTGTGTCGCGCGCGGGGCAGGCCGGTGCGGTGACGATTGCCACGAACATGGCGGGACGCGGGACCGACATCAAACTCGGGGAAGGTGTTGTGAGCGTTGAGCGTTCCGTGATCACATCCGCGCTGGGGTTGGACGAGCGTGTGGATGGCGCCACCCTGCGGGAAAAACTGCTCGCGGCGCCGTGCGGCCTGCATGTGATGGGTTCGGAACGGCACGAGTCGCGGCGTATTGACCGACAGCTGCGGGGACGGTGCGCACGCCAGGGCGACCCCGGTTCGTCACGTTTTTTCATTTCGCTTGAGGACGACTTGATGCGCCTGTTCGGTTCTGACCGCATCGCGGGCATCATGAGCCGCCTCGGTCTCGAGGAAGGGCAGCAGCTCGAGCACAGCTGGCTCAACCGGTCCATTGAGACGGCCCAGCGCCGGGTTGAGCAGCAGAATTTTTCGATTCGTAAGCGCACGCTTGAATACGACGATGTGATGAATCGCCAGCGGGAAGTGATCTACGGCTTTCGCGGCGATATTGTCCGCAGTGAAGGGGTGCGCGAGCATCTCTATGACATGATCCATGAGATCATCGCGGATCGCGCGGAACAGTGGCTGGGCAATGTCGAGGACGAGGCGGGCCTCAAGGCCTTCGTGGAGTGGGTGCGCGTGACCTTTCCCATTCCCATTCAGGAGGAAGAAATCGCCACGCTACGGGAATCGAAGGAAGGGGAAGCGGGCGGGGTTGCGGAAGTCGTCTTTGCGCGCGTGGAAAAAGCCTACGAACTCAAGGCCACACTCGAGGATCCCGCGATGCTGGCGACGATGGAACGCCACGTGATGCTGCATGCCATCGATACGCACTGGCAGGAATATTTGCGGGCGATGGATGCGTTGCGTCAGGGCGTGGGTTTACGCGCCTATGGACAGCGCGATCCGCTGGTGGAGTATAAGCGCGAAGCCTACGAAATGTTTGAAGTGCTGATGGGGGAAATCAAGCAGGAGACTGCCTCGGCCATCTTCCGTTCGTCGACCTCCCTGAAATCGTTGCAGGCATTCATGACATCGCTTTCGCGCACCGTGGCCGTGCATCAGGACGTGGCCTTGCTGGGGGGCGGGGCGGCGCAGAGACCCGCACCCGGTGCGCCGGCCAGGCCGAATCTGGACGTGGCGGCGATGCTGGATGAACAGGCGCAGGCGCGTCCCGTCGTGGATCCGATCAAGCGCGACGAACCCAAAGTCGGTCGCAACGATCCCTGTCCTTGCGGCAGTGGCAAGAAGTACAAGAAGTGTCACGGAGCGGCGGAGTGAGCATTGCTGCCACGGGGCGGCAAGCGGCACGCGGTGACGGCGAATTCCGGGTGACGGGGCAAGCGTGATGGCCACAGGGGTCCAAGGCACGGTCTGGCGGGGCGTGGCTGCAGTTGCCTCCGGGTTGTTACTGGCTGCAGCATTTCCACCGATTGGCGCTGCACAACTGGCCTGGGTGGCCCTGATCCCTCTGATTGCCGTTGCGCGCTATTCACGGCCCGGTGTCGCGTTTCGCTGGGGCTTCCTGGCAGGTTTCATTTTCTGGGTACTGGCGCTGGCCTGGCTGCGTCGCCTGGTGCGCTTTGAAACGCCCTGGCTGGCGGTGGCGGGTGCGTGGGGCGGACTGGCGGCCTATTGCGCGCTCTATACGGGGGCATTTGCCGCGACCACCGCCCGACTCTGGTCGTCATCGGACAAACAGACCGGGACGCTTGCGGGGGGCACACGTTGGCCGGGGTTGTGCAACGTGGGGCGACTGCTGGCCATGGGCCTGCTTTGTATTTGCGATACACCATATGCACCGGCTTCGCATGGAACGCGCTCGGTGTGAGTCAGTATCGCAACGTTCCGCTGATTCAAATCGCGGAGTGGACCGGGGTGTATGGCGTGTCGATGCTGTTGGTGATGGTGAATGGGGCGTTGGGATTGACGGCGCTCGAGATGGTGGTCCCGCTGTGGCGCGGCGAGCGGGGCTCGAATCGGGTGCATGTGGAGTTGCTGTTCTCCATGGCGCTGCTCGTTGCGGTCCTCGGCTACGGCATGCGTCGCACCGCCGCGCTGACCCATGGGGCAGACATGCCGGTGGCAAAAGTCATTCGCTGCGCGGCGGTGCAAGCCAACGTGCCCCAGGACGAAAAGTGGTCAGATGAACTGGCGGCCGACGTTCGCGAGCGCTTTCTGTCGCTGTCCGAACGGGCTGGAGCCACCCGACCCGATCTGATCATCTGGCCGGAAACCTCCGTGCCCATCGTGCTGAACACGGACCCGCGGGTGCCAACCTTTCTTAATGCGCTTGCAGAGGAGGCGGGCCCCTTGCTCGTTGGGGCCATCGAGGGGCAGGGGGACGGCGCGAATCCCGATTACTTCAACAGTGCCCTGTATTATACCGAGACTGGCGCGCTGGGCGGCGTGTACCGCAAGCAGCACCTTGTGCCCTTCGGAGAATATGTGCCGCTGGCCGACCGGATACCGCTGCTCGCACGTTACGCCCCCCTTGGCTACAGCTGCCGCGCCGGATCAACTGGAACCGTATTCCGGCTCTCATCGAGTGACGTGCCATTCGCCACACTCATCTGTTTTGAAGATGCAATGGCAGGGCTGGCGCGCCAAGCGGTGCGCAATGGCGCGCGGTTTCTGATCAATCAGACGAATGACGGATGGTTTGAAGAGACATCGGAAGCGGTGCAGCACATGAGCCAGTGCGTTTTTCGCAGCGTCGAAAACCGCGTGCCGACGCTGCGCTGCGCGAACCTGGGTGTCAGCTGCATCATCGATACGCTTGGCAGGCTGGATGCGTCGACCGCGCAGGCAGTCGCGGAACGCAATAAGGATAAGACCGTCATGCGCATCGACAGCGTCAGCGTGCCGATGGGCGGCTTTGAACCGACCTTCTATACGCGCTGGGGCGATCTGCCATTTGCGCTTCCCTGTGCCCTCGTGGCGGCCGTGGTGCTGGTGCATGTCGGCTGGCTGGGGCGGCGTCGGCGGCGGCATATTTCCTGAGTTACGCACCGGCGGCGGCCGATCTGCGGTGGAGCAGAGGACGAATGCGTTCGCGGATGCCTACCACCGCGTGACAGGCTCATCAAAGCGTGATAGGAATACGCGAGTTTGTGGACGGTGGCATGCGAGGGGTTTTCATGGCTGACGATGTGGAAATGCGCGGGGAGAAACTGCAGGCGCGCCTCGTGGAGATGCGTGGCTATCTGGATGTCACGGGCCGTCGGCAACGCCTCGCCGAGCTTGAATCACAGGCCGCACAGCCGGGTTTCTGGAATGATCAGAATGCCGCCCGGGCGACCATCGCCATCACCAATGCCCAGCGTGCCGTGCTCAAGCCTTTCGGGGAGATTGAATCGGCCGTTGAGGAATCCGGCCTGCTTATCGAAATGATGAACGCGGAAAAGGTTGCGGCGCAACGGGATGAGATCGAGAAAGAACTCGAAGCGTTGTTGACGCGCACGGAGGAGGCTTTTGGGCATCTGGAAGTGCAGTCCCTCCTCAACGGGCGCATGGACAGCAGTAACGCTTACCTGACGGTGCATGCAGGGGCCGGCGGGACGGAATCATGCGACTGGGCCGAGATGCTGATGCGCATGTATCGTCGGTTTTGTGAGCGGCATGGCTTTGAGCTTGAGATGATCGACTACCAGGCGGGCGAGGAAGCTGGCATCCGCAGTGCCACGCTTGGCGTTTCCGGTCCCTATGCGTATGGCTTCATGAAGGCCGAGCGCGGGGTGCATCGCCTTGTGCGGATTAGCCCCTTCGATTCCAACAAACGCCGCCACACCTCGTTCGTGTCGCTGGATGTGGTGGCGGAAGTGGATGAGGACATTGAGGTCGAGATCCGGGACGAGGATGTGCGCATCGACACCTACCGTTCCGGCGGGGCGGGCGGTCAGCACGTCAACAAGACCGACTCGGCCGTGCGCCTCACGCACTTGCCGACCGGCATCGTGGTGGCCTGCCAGGCCGAGCGGTCCCAGCACAAGAACAAGGCCAAAGCGCAGAAGATTTTGAAGGCCAAGCTCTACGAGTGGCATTTGGATCGGCAGCGAAAGGACCTGGAAAAGTTTTATGGCGACAAGGGCGACATGGCCTGGGGCAGTCAGATCCGCTCGTATGTGTTGCAGCCTTATACGCTCGTGAAAGATCACCGCACGGACACTGAGACCTCGAACGTGCAGGCGGTGCTCGATGGGGATTTGCGGCTGTTCATTGATGCGTATCTGAAGCATCAGGTCAGCGCCGGGGTAAAGTGATATGTCCGTGGCGAGCATGACTGGATTTGGCCGCGGCAGCGCCGTGCGGAGCGGCCTGCGCGTGGATGTCGAACTGTCATCGCTGAACCGCAAGCAGTTTGACACGCGCTTCAATCTGCCGCGCACGCTGGCAGTGCTGGAAGCGCGGATACAATTGCTTGTGGGCGAGCAGGTTTCGCGCGGGCAGGTATCCGTGAACGTACGTGTCACGGACAGCCGGGCGGGAAGCGAGGTGGCGCCGCAGATCAATCAGGCTGTGGCCGCCGCCGGCGTGCGTGCGCTTCGCAAGGCGGCGGCGGGGTTAAAACTGCCGGACACGCTGGGGGCCGAGATCCTTCTGCAATTGCCCGGGGTGCTGGCCATTCGGGATGAGACGCAAGACGCGGAAGCGATCTGGCCATTGCTGCGCAAAGCTGTGAGGACCGCACTCACCGCGCTGATCGCCATGCGCCGGGCCGAGGGTGCGGCGCTGGCGCGCGATATCCGGGCGCGCTTGCGTGGCCTGGAAAAACTGCGGCGTCAGATCATCCGGCGCGCGCCCGAGTTGCAACGCGCGCGCGAGCGTGAAT
>JAQCIA010000145.1 GCA_027620105.1 Verrucomicrobiota bacterium
CGAGTACCTGCGGGGGCGCCCGCCGCTGCGCCCCTGGGTGTGTGTGGGGCTCGTGCGCAGCTACGAAAAGACACCCGACGGCCAGTACATTTTGCTCCTTCAGGGCATCTGTCGCGGCAAGCTCTTGGCGGAAGTTCCCCACGAGCCTTACCGCACCTTCACCGTCGAGCCAGCCGATACCGCCCAGCCGTCCGAAGCTGCCTTTCAAGACGTGCGCCTGCGCCTCGAATCTCTGGCCGAGGACGACACATTCAAAAGCGTCGCCGCCATCCGCAAGGCACGCGAACACATGGCCGCCGAGCAGCCTATCGTCGCCATGGTCGACAGCCTGCTTTCCGAATTGCTGTCCGACGCCGAGCAACGCTACGCCATGCTGGCCGAAGCCGACCCCTCCGCCCGCGCCTCCTGGCTCCTGCAATACATGACCGACCTGCGCGACCGCACCGTCGGCGACAGCACAGCACCGAAGCTGTAGAGGCATCGGTGCGGAATTTTACAGCCGGCTGGCACCAGCCTGCCCACGCATCAGGCACTGCCGCTCAACTCACGGCTGCGCGTGGCCGCCGCCGTGAGCGTGCGTTGCAAGTCCGTGGCCAGCGTCGTCCGGGTCAGGACATCCATCCCCGCCACAGTCGTGCCCTTGGCGGAACTGACGGCGGCGATCAGGGCTTCCGGCGTGAATATCCCTTCCGTGAGCAGGCGCGCCGTTCCGAGCAATGTTTGATAGGCCAGGCTACGGGCATCGGCCTCCTGCAATCCCAGCGCCACACCGGCCCGCACCGCGCAATCCGTCCAGTACGCCACGAAGGCCGGCCCGGACCCGCTGAGCGCCGTCACGGCATCGAACTGAGCCTCGGGTAACTCCACCGAACGACCGAACGTGTCGAGCAGCGCGCGCACGGTGGCGCTGTCGCCCTGCGTGCACCGGGGTCCAAGGCAATACGCATTCGCACTGGCGGCCAGCAGCGCGGCAATGTTCGGCATCACACGCACCACCCGACCGGTTGGCAGTTGCTTCGAAAAGTAGTCCAACCGCTTGCCTGCCGCGATCGAGAGCAGCAGATGCGCATCACGCACATGGGGCGCCAGTTGCGCCGTCACCTCATCCAACTGCTGCGGTTTCACTGCCAGAAAGACCACGTCGGCCCGCGCGAGCACGTCGAGATTGTTGTCGGTGGTGGTCGCGCCGGTCGTGCGCGTCAGGTGCGCGCGACGTTCCGCACTCACGTCGCTGACCACCACACGCGCTGCCGGAACTGTCCCCGAGCTCACCAGGGCCGTCAAAATGGCCTCCGCCATCTTGCCGCCACCAATAAATCCGATCCATCCGTTCATCTTGCGCTCCAAAACCGTCCTCGCTTCATACGCCCCACCTCCCCTCCCTGTCAACGACCGGTCAGGTCGCGTCACCTGCCCCGCCACCGAACGCGGGCGTCCCACGGCTTCTTCTCCTTGAACTTCTGGCCCATTCTAGTACCGCTCACAGTTCACGAAATTGCCCATGTTCCAAACCACGGAACATACGCAGGTATTGCTGAGGCACCCGATGGTGTCCAGTGGCCCCCGCCCACCCGCGCGTGACGATAGGCGAGCACGTTCAGCACGCTGCCAGCAAGCAGGGTGCCCGCCAGAAACACGCAAACAAGACGGCCACGCAAGGTGTTCGGGGCCCAGGGAAGATTCACTGCAGGCCGAGGGTGTGCACCACATCGAGCGACGCCGTCAGCAACGCGCTGGGGAACACGCCTAGAAGGATCATTGCGGCCATGCACAACCAGAGGGCGACGCGCACGGTTTTGGTGAGGCGGATGGAGGGCGCTTCCGGTGCAGCATCGGCGAAGGCCGCACGCAGCACCCCGAGGTAGTAATACAACGACAGGACGACCGCCACGCCGCCGACCGCCGCAAGCCCGTAGTACCGCGGATCCAGTGCCGCGCGCTCGAGCACCGCACCAAAGAGGAAGCACTTGCCCAGCGCACCGCTCAGCGGCGGCACACCAGCCAGTGACATCATCGACAGAAACAGCGCGCCCGCCAGCAACGGCGAGCGGCGGTGCAGGCCCCCGAGGCTGGCCAGCGTCACCGCACCATCAATCCGGTGCAGGGCCGCGATCACCAGGAAGGCGCACAGCAGCGTGATTGTGTACTGCGCGAGGTAGTAGAGCAGCGCCCCGAGTCCCAGTGCGTTGTAGGCGGCGAGTCCCATCATCAGGAACCCGGCATGCCCAATGGAGGAATAGCCCATCAGGCGCTTCAAATCCTGCTGCGGAATGGCGCCAAGTGCGCCGTAGAGCAAGGTGGCCGCGGAAAACAGCGTCACCAGTACGGCCCAGTGTTCCTGAAACGGGAAAATACCGGTGAGGAACAAGCGGATCAGCACCGCAAACCCGGCCATCTTGCTGCCCGTGGCGAGGAAGGCCGTGGCGGGCGTGGGTGCGCCCTGATAGACATCCGGCGCCCACATCTGGAACGGCACGCACGCGATCTTGAATCCCAGGCCAGCCGTCACGAGCATGCTGCCGAACAGAAATGCGGTGTTGTGCTCCTTCCAGGCGCCACCCAGATTCCGGATGGCCTCAAATCCCGTGGCGCCGGAGGCACCAAAGACGAAAGCAATCCCGAGCACCAGAAAACTCGTCGCCAGCGTGCCGAGGGTCAGATACTTCACACCCGCCTCCAGCGAAGCCGCCGAACGGCGCTGAAAACTGGTGAGCACATAGAAACTGATCGTGACCAGTTCCAGCGCCACAAACACCATGATGAAGTCATCCGCGGACGCCATCAGCATCATACCCACCGAGGCCATCAGCGAGAGCCCATAGAACGCCGGTGCACCGGATGCCAGCACGGGCGCATCATTGGCCGCAATCAGAATCACCAGCGCCGTGGCCAGCAGGAACAGACGGCAGAAGAACAGCGCCAGCGCATCGAGATGAATCATCCCCGACCACGTTGGCAGGTCCTGCGGCGTCAGGCGGAAACTATACAGCAGCAGCGCCGTGACGATCCCCGCCACGACGAATCCAAGCCGACGCGCATGCAGGCGCGGGAAGAACGCGTCCGCCAGCAGCACGCCGATGCCCAGCATCGTCATCATCACGGGAATCTGTATCGCATCAACGTTCACTGCGGCGGCACTCCCCGTTCATAGAATCCATTCAATTGCAAACTGGCGGGTAGGTCATCGGTCACCAACCGGGGCCAGACGCCGGCCACAATCAGCGCGGCCAGAATCGCAAGACAGATGGCGCGGAAGGCCGGCGATTGCATGTCCTGCACCGGATTGTGATCGGGTGCGCTCTCACGTGCCGGACCGAACAGACTGGCGCGGATGGCCGCCAACATGTAGGTGGCCGTGAGGACCAGGCCCCACACGGCCGCCACCGTGGCCACGCGGAACAGTGTGCTCCCCTGCTGCCACGCGCTGACAAATACCAAAATCTCACCCCAAAACGCGGCAAACCCGGGCAACCCGCAAAGGGCCATGATCGTCATCACCAACACCACGCCCACGAAGGGCATACGGCGCGCCAGGCCGGAAACTGCCGCAATGCGTCGCGAACCGCCCTGCGCCTCGAGGTGCCCCACCAGCCCATACGCGCATGCCGTGGCCAGTCCATGCGCCACGAGCAAGATCACCGCACCGGTGGCACCCATCACGCTCAGCGACGCGATCCCAAGCAAGACGTAGCCCATGTGACTGACCGAGCTATAGCCGATGAGCAATTTCCAATCCGTCTGCCGCGTGGCGACCCAGCCGCCGTAGAGAATGTTGGTGATGGCCAGCGCCGCCATGATGCCCGCACAGGCGGCGGCGCCCTCCGGCAGCAGCGGCACGGCCACGCGAATCAGGCCATAGGCCCCCAGCGATTTCAACAAGCCGCCGCCCAGCATACTGACACCCGTGGGCGCGGCCGCGTAGCCCAGCGGCGCCCAGGGATGGAAGGGCCAGATTGTCAGCATCGTGCCAAACCCCACCAGCAAGAGCGCGAACAGCCGCCACTGTTTCTCGAATGACAACGGTTCCGCCGCGAACTGCGCATGCAGCATGGCGAGATCGAAGGTGGAGCAACCAGAACGCGACCAGCATGCAAAAGGCCGCCCCGGCGAGGAATAACGTCAGCTGCACAGCCGCAAACACCGGCGAGCGTTTCTCGTCCGAATCCCGCATGTCGCCCCAGCACGCGATCATCAGGAACGCGCACAACACATCAATTTCGTAGGCGATGTAAAACAGCAACAAGTCTTGTGCCGTGAGCGCCAGCAGGGCGCCGGAAACGACCACCTGATAGAGCAGGTAGTACTCCCTTTCGCGCGTGCGGATGTCACGACCACCGATCACGCCGGCCAGTGCCACCAACGTGCCGAGCAGGAGTAGGATGCGCGAGGTGCCATCCAGCGCGAGACTGAAACTGGCGCCGAGTTCCGGAATCCAGGGCCAGTGCATCGTCAGCAGGGAATCCGCCGGTTGTGACCATGTCGTCGCCGCCAGCATCAGCATCGCCACCAGCGACAGCAGCGTGGAACATGTGGCCAAAGACCGGTACGCGCCGACATGGACCCGCGGAATAAACAGGCTCAGCAGGGCCGCAGCGGCTGGAGCGAAGATCACAACCAGCAGCAAGGTGGTGGCGTCGATGTTCATTGGCGCCCCACAAAATGAATCAGCAGGACCACGCCGAAGCCAAACATGAACACATACATGCGCAGATCACCGTTCTGGAGAAAGCGCACGCACTGGGCCAGCCAGCCGGCGCCAGCTGCCGCGCCGCGGATGATGCCGCCCTGGAGCACCTGCGTGTCAAAGCGCGTGCACAATGTGGCCAGCGGCGCGTAGAACAGGCGAATCAGCCATGCGTAGGCGTTATCGATATAGAAGCTATGTTCCAACCAGTTGAAGCCTCGTCCAAGCACGCGACGCAGAGGCTGGTCACTCGGGATAGCGCGCCGATAGAGCAACGCAGCCAGCACGAAGCCCAGCACCGGCACGGCCAGCAGCATGGCCTCCTGCCACAGCGGGTGATGGGCCACATGCACGTCTGGTGACAGCGCACGTGGAATCATGGCGTGCCAGCCGCTACCGATGGAAAGGATCGCCAGCAGAGCCAGCGGCAATAGCACCACGGCTCCCTGCTCATGCGCGTGTTCGTTCAAATGTGCATCACGGGCCTTCCCGGCGAATGCCACCAGCAGCAGACGCCCCATGTAAAACGCCGTGCAAAAGGCCGCCACCAGTCCCATCGCGAAGAGCACCGGCTGCTGCGCCAGCGCGAGCAGCAGAATTTCATCCTTGGTATAGAATCCGCTCAGCGGCCAGATGCCCGCCAGCGCGAGCGATCCAATCACAAACGCGGCGCACGTGAAGGGCATGCGCTTGGCCAAGCCGCCCATTTTCCAGATATTCTGCTCGTGATGCAGCGCCATGATCACGCTGCCCGCGCCAAGAAACAGCAAGGCCTTGAAAAAGGCATGCGCCGTCAAATGCGTCATCGCCTGTAAGGGGCCGCCGAGCCCAACCGCCATGACCATGTAGCCCAATTGTGACACAGTCGAGTAGGCGAGGATCCGCTTGATATCCGACTGCCCGATGGCAATCACAGCCGCCATCAATGCGGTGATGCCCCCAACCCAGGCGACCACCAGTGCGGCTTCGGGCACCAGCAGCCAGGCCACGCGGCATAGCATATAGACGCCCGCGGCAACCATGGTCGCGGCGTGAATGAGCGCGCTGACCGGCGTGGGGCCCTCCATTGCGTCGGGTAACCAGACGTGCAACGGAAATTGCGCGCTCTTCCCCACCGCGCCGCAAAACACCAGCAACCCGGCAATTGCCAGAACGGTGGGCGGCACCACGCCGGGGGTGGTCACCGCTGTCTCCAGCGCCTTAAAATCGAACGTCCCCGTATACCCCCACAGCGTCAGAATACCCAGCAACATGCCGAAATCGCCAATGC
>JAQCIA010000146.1 GCA_027620105.1 Verrucomicrobiota bacterium
CCGCCGCGGAATTGATTGCGCGGGCCGGTGGTAAGCTGATCGAAATCGACTTCCTTGTGGAACTGGCTTTCCTCAAGGGGCGCGACAAGCTGACGGCCTACCCGATTTTCGCGCCGGTTGTGTTTTAGGCACTCCGTCCCCCGGGTTTGACCAACCCCCCGAATTCTGGGAAAATAGTAGGTGCCGGAGTACATACCCCGGGGGACATGCGGCGTAAATTCCATATCATCATGCTGTGCGCGGTCGTCGGGGTGTTGGCGGCCTGTCTCTGGACAGTCCTGTTGCGCCCGCCGGCTGGCACGCACGTCGCGGCGGAGGCTTTTGGCGCTCCCGGCCAGCGCCCGTCCGTAACCGCCGAAAACGACGCGGTCATGTTTGCCGCCTCCGCTACCGCCGCGCCTGCCGCCGCGCCTGCGGGCACCGCAACGCATGCGCCTTCCGGCGCCACCCCGGCCCCGCCAGAATCGGATGATGATCCCGCCTCGCCGTGGGCGCCGCACGATCTGAGCGATGACGCGGCGCGCCAGGCGTGGAGCGATGCCGTGCTTGCGCGCGAGGCGGCGGAACGCCCGACGGCCGAGTCGGTGGCCGCCAAGGCCGGCGTCCCCGCGAGCGGCGATAACGAGCACGGCGCGTATCAATTTTTGTCTGTGCGCGACGGGCGGCCCTACGTGCGCACGACGCGCAACCTGAACTCGGCGATCAGCGCCGGCGCCAACCTCGTGGGCCAGCCGCCTTACAATCTGAACGGCACGGGGATGACCGTCGCGGTCTGGGACGCCGGTTCGGTGCGCGTCACGCATCAGGAATTCGCGGGGCGACTCACCTTGCGCGACAGCGTCGCGGCGCACCACCACTCCGCGCACGTCGGTGGCACGATCGGCGCCGCGGGCATCGACGGCGCCGCCCGGGGAATGGCCCCCGCAGTGCGCCTCGATTCCTATGATTGGAATTCGGACGCGGCGGAAATGATTCAGGCGGCAATGGCCACGCCCGGCCAGGCGGGAAAAATCCAGCTGTCCAACCACTCCTATGGATTTCAGTCGGGCTGGCAGGGCAGCACGTGGTACTCGACGTGGGGAATTTCCCGCGAGGCCGACAGCTTTGGCCTGTATGATTTCTACGCAGCGGAACAGGACGCCATCTGCTACAACGCGCCATACTACCTGCCATTCAAAGCCGCCGGGAATGATCGGATCGACACGGCACCGTCGGAGGGCGCGCTCTTCACCTATTTCGACGGCACGGGCGCGCACATCAAGGCCTATGATTCCGCCACGGACCCTTATGGTGACAATTGGGACGATGGCGGGTACGACACGATCTCGCTAGAATCCAATGCGAAGAACATTCTGACGGTGGGCGCGGTGAACGATTCAGTTTCCGGCGGCCTGCGTTCGCTGGCGGCGGCCACGATGTCGTCCTTCAGTTCCTGGGGGCCTTCTGATGACGGGCGCATCAAACCCGACCTCGTGGCCAACGGCGTGAACCTCTACTCCTCGGGAGCGTCTTCCGATTCGTCCTATCTGTTTCTCAGCGGGACGAGCATGGCCGCGCCGAGCGCCATGGGCTCCGCGGCCCTGGTGGTGCAGCGCTATGGGCAGAAATTTCCCGGGTTCTTCATGCGCGCGAGCATGCTCAAGGGGCTGCTCATTCACAAGGCGGATGATGTGGGCGCGCCGGGCCCGGACTACCAGTTCGGCTGGGGCCTGATCAACACGCTGGCGGCCGTGCAGCATGTGGATGCGCATGCCGCGCACACCAATGCCCAGCGCATGATTGAAGGCGTGTTGAGCAACGCCAACCCGACGAATACGCATCGGGTTCTGTGGGATCGCGTTTCGCCGATCCGGGCCACCCTGTGCTGGACCGATCCGCCAGGCGTCGTGCGCAGTGGCGTGGACAATCGTGCCCCGTCGCTCGTCAACGACCTCGACCTGCGCGTGATCGCGCCCGGTGGCGCGGTGGCGCTGCCCTTCGTCTTGAGCGTCACCAATCCCGCCGCGCACGCGACGCCGGGTGACAACGGCGTGGACAATGTGGAGCAGGTGTTCATCGCGGTGCCGCCGGTTGTGGGCGAATACGAAGTGCGCGTGTCGGTGGATAAGGCGCTCACGAATGGGGTGCAGGTTTATGCGCTGCTGATCAGCGGCGTCTCGGAGCCGCCCGCCATCGCGCACACACCTCTCGCGAACACGACCAACTCGGCGACGCCCTACGTGGTCGAGGCGCGCATCAACTCCGAGGCCGCGCTCGTTCCCGGCAGCCTGCTGGTGCGCTGGAACACACAGACCCCGGCCGACCCGTTTTTTGATGCGCCACTGACCCTCGTCAGCAACGATCTTTACCGCGCCGATATTCCTCCGCAGGCGCAGGGCGCGCACGTGAATTACTATATCGTGGCCACCGCCACAAACGGCATCACGGGCCAGAGTCCTGCTGGCGCGCCGGCGCAGGTGCACAGTTTTTCGGTGGTGCCCTCAGTCATGCTCTTCGTGGCCGGCCAGCCCGTGGCCGTGCCGGGCGTCGTCCCGCCGTACGGATTTACCGCGTACCCCTTCGGTGTGACGGTGCAGGTGTCGGCGCCGCGCTATTCGGTGGCGTCGAACGGCGTGCGCGATGTCTGCACGGGGTGGATCGGGTGCTGCGACTTCACCGCCAGCACCACCACCAACGCGTTCAGTTTCGTGATCACCGCCGACAATTTTCTCGCCTGGCAGTGGCGCAAGGCTTATGCCCTCACGCAGACCGCGAGCCTGACCGGCCTTGTGGACGCGACCACGTGGTGGGTCGGTGGCGCCACCGGCGAAACCGCGACAGCCACCCTGGCGCCAACCGTCGGGGGGACGAATTATCAATTCGTCGGTTGGTACGTGGACGGCACGCGTCTGCCTGACGCCACCAACCGCGCCACGAATCCCGCGCAGGGGATTGTCATGTTGGCGCCGCGCGCGGCGCAGGCCGTCTATTTGCCCGCGACGCAGGATGCGGACGGCGACGGCGTGGTCGACTGGTGGGAGCTCTATTTCTTTGGCAGCACCAACACGGCGCTGAACGTGGATAGCGACGGCGATGGGTACTCCAATCTGAAGGAGTATCAGGACAAAACGGATCCGCGAAATGACCAATCCGTGCCCGCGCCACCATCGATCGCGCACACGCCACTCACGAATCCGCAGGGGCTGCCCGCGCCTTGGGCCGTCACCGCCAGCGTTGTGGATAACGACACCGTGGATCGCGTGCTGCTGGAGTGGCAGCGCAATGGCGGGGCCTGGCAAAGCATCACGATGGGGGTGACTCTGGTGTCCGGCGTTTATACGAGCGCGATCGCGGCGCCCGGTGTCACCGGCGATGCATGCGTGTATCGGCTGGTGGCGCGCGACGGCGCCGGGCTTGCCGCGGCCAACGGACCGTACCCCGTCAGCGTGGCCTATCCCGTCGCCACCGCCGCACCGTCTGATTTTGGCACCTTGTTCCTGGCGGCGAATTCGGGGCGGCGTGAATTCCTGAACCTGGGCAACAATGGGCACGCGGGCATGAACTGGACGCTGCGGCATTATCCGATCGGGTTGCGTGACGACGTGGAGGGCGGGACCAACGGCTGGACGCACGGTGGCGTCGAGGATGTGTGGCACATCGCCGCGTGGCGCGCCTACTCGGGAACCAATGCCTGGTACTATGGCAGTGATCTGTCGCGGCAGTATCCGGACAATGCGAAGGCCTGGCTCATGTCGCCGCCGGTGCAGCTCGGTTCCAATGCGGTCTTCTCCTTCCGCCAGTGGCTCAGCACCGAAGCGCTCCAGGCCCCCACACACGCCTGGGATGGCGCCATTGTGGAAATCTCGACCAACCAGGGCGCGACCTTCTCACAGATCGCGCCGGTTGACGGCTATCCCTATCGCATGTACGGGCATTCCGCTTCGCCCTTCCCGCATGACACACCGTGCTTTGCCGGAACCGGCGGGTGGCAACAGGTGCAGTTCAAACTTGGCGCGTATGCGGGCAGCACGGCGCGCTTGCGCCTGACCTTCGGCTCGGACGGGTTTGTGGTCAACGAAGGCTGGTATGTGGACGACCTGACCGTGACGCCCTACGGCGGTGCGGACAACTGGATCAGTTTTGATTTGTCGAACGGCGTGGTGGCCGCGCAGCAATCCGTGGCCGTGCCATTGAACTTGCGCTCGCACACGCTATCCCCCGGCGAAACACGGCAGGCCATTCTCTACGCGTCGACCGACGACCCGCTTAATCCGTTCCGTGTGGTGCCCATTGCGCTGCACAACACGACCCGCGAAATTCAGGTGCAGGTCACGGGCCCCGGCTCCGTGACGCCGCCCGGCCCGGTGTGGGTGAACCTGGGCGCAAGCACCAGCTTCTGGGTGGCGGCGGACAATTATCATCACCTCGCCGACTTGCGCACCAACGGTGCGGCGATCGCGGGAGCCTTCGGCATGGCTGCCACGAATTACACCTGGGCGAACGTGGCCTTCGCGGGCACCGGCACGTTGCATGCCGTCTTCGCGCCCAACGTCACCACCAACGGTGTGCCTGAACCGTGGCTGGCGGCATTCGGCCTGACCAATGGCGTGCCTGCCGACGAGGCGCTCGCCGATCAGGATGCGGACAAGATGCCGGCCTGGGCCGAATATCAGGCGGGCACGGACCCGACTGATTGGGCATCACGCCTGGCCATCGAGACCATGATCGGCGAAGGCACGTGGATCGGCGCGGACACCAACGCCCCGGTCCTGCGCGTCGAGAATCTGGCGCTGACCTGGGGCAGCGTCTCCGGGCGTGTGTACACGGTGCAGGAGGCTCCCCGCAGCTGCGCGGCGTTTCTGCCGCTCTCGCCCCCGCTCGCCGCAACCCCGCCGCTCAACACCTACACCGGCGCCGTAAGCACCCAGGGCGTCTACCGCATCGGCGTGACCTGGCCGGACAACTGAGCCAGGGGTCTGACGAGGGCCCGCCTTGCGTCCAGCTTGTTTCCTTGTAGCCCCAGTGTGCTTGGTGCGCCCGGCAGGGTTCGAACCTGCGACCTTCTGATTCGAAGTCAGAAGCTCTGTCCAGCTGAGCTACGGGCGCGTGGGGGCGTTTTACGCTGGTGGCAGCGCGATCACAACCGTATTCTGACCGATCAAGGGAGAAGATTGCCATGCAGACCACATCATCACGTCGCCCGGGGGTTCGCGAATTTGCCTGCGTCGCCTTGTTAAGCTTGATCGGTGCGGCCTGCGTGCCGGAGTTTCAGAATCCACTGCCGGTGGCGCCGGACATGCGACCGGATCCCGCGCTGCTGGGCACCTGGGCCGGGGCGGTCGACGCGGACAACGGGTCACAGGTCTCCTTCTTCCCGCGTGCGAACGGCTGGATGGACATTGTGCATATCACGGACAGCAACGGCTCCGTCCAGCGCTGCGATGTGTCGCGCTACGAGGGCTACTCCACGACCGTTGAGGATGAGCGCTACCTCTGTCTGCGCGTGGTGGGCGATCCCGGCGTGCCGGTTGACGCCACCAACGGTTATTACATCGCGCGCTACGCGATCGCGCCGGCGGATGCCCTCGCGATCCAATTGTTCGACCAGAAGTCCGTGCGCGCGCTGATCGAGCAGGACGCCCTGCAAGGAACAATCACGGAAGGGGAGCACGTGGACACGATCAGGGTGACATCCTCGCCGGCGCGGCTCGTGGCCGCGATTCTGGAAGCAGGTGCGGGTGCGTTTGTGAGTACCAACGACACGATGCGCTTCACGCGCATGCGCGTGGCAGGCGAGTGAAGCCCGCCCACGGCGGCGCACGCGCAGCCCAGCCTTATCCGCGCAAGTCGTAGCGAAAATCGCCGGCGTCGAGCAGCTGGCACAGAACGGCAAACCCCTCGGCCACCAGGTCGCACGCGCCGTGCAAGGACAACTCCACCTCCGTGCCTGACCCGTCATTATGTAG
>JAQCIA010000147.1 GCA_027620105.1 Verrucomicrobiota bacterium
ATCCCGCCTTGACTCCCCACACCAACTCCGTGACGATACCGCGCCATGACGGAAGCGGGAACATTAAAACTGGATGTGCTGGCGGCCCTTTGCAAGCGCCGCGGCTTCATTTTTCCGAATTCAGAAATCTACGGCGGCATTAACGGATTCTGGGACTACGGTCCGCTGGGCTCCGAACTGAAGCGCAACATTCGCGAAGCCTGGTGGCAGGATGTCGTACGTCGCCGCGATGACGTCGTCGGCATCGACACCGCCATCATCATGCATCCGAAAGTTTGGGAAGCCTCTGGCCACGTCGCCGGCTTCGCCGACCCGATGGTCGATTGCAAATCCTGCAAAAAACGCTACCGCGCCGACAATCTCTGCGAAGACCAGGGCCAGGAACTCGTCCGCACGGACACCGGATTCGTACTCCCCGCCGGCATCTCCTGCCCCGCCTGCGGCTCAAAAGACCTCACCGAACCGCGCGCCTTCAACCTGATGTTCGAAAGCAACACCGGCCCGGTCAAAGACGATTCCTCCCGCGTCTACCTTCGTCCCGAAACCGCGCAGGGCATTTTTGTGCAGTTCGACAACGTGCTCGCCACCGCGCGCCAGAAGATCCCTTTCGGCATTGCGCAGGTCGGCAAGGCCTTCCGCAACGAAATCAATCCGCGCAACTACACCTTCCGTTCGCGCGAGTTCGAGCAGATGGAGTTGGAGTTCTTTATCAAGCCCGGCACCGATACCGAGTGGCACAAGTATTGGGTCGAAGAACGCCTCAAGTGGTACACATCCATCGGGCTGCCGTCCAGCAGCCTGCATCTGGACGTGCATCCCAAGGAAAAACTCGCACATTATGCGTCGGCCTGCACGGACGTGATGTATGACTTCCCCTTTGGCCGCCAGGAACTCGAAGGCATCGCCGCCCGCGGCTGCTTTGACCTCACCCAGCACGCGAAATTCAGCGGCAAGCCCCTGAACTATTTCGACCAGGAGACGAACGAGAATTTCGTGCCGCATGTCATCGAACCCTCCGCCGGCGTGGATCGCATCGCCCTCGCCCTCCTGTGCAACGCCTACCGCGAAGAGTGGGTCCCCAAGGGCAAAGACGATTCCGGCTCCGCCGGTGCCATCCTGGCCGAACCCGGTAAGCCGGTTCCCGAGGCACACGAACCCCGCACCGTTATGCGCTTCCACCCGCGTGTGGCACCTGTCAAAGTGGCCGTCTTCCCCCTATTGAAGAACAAACCGGAACTCGTGGCCAAAGCGCGCGGTATTTTTGAGGATTTGCGCACCGACTGGTCCTGCTTCTGGGACGTCACCGGCGCCATCGGCCGCCGCTACCGCCGCCAGGACGAAGCCGGAACCCCCTATTGCGTCACCGTGGATTTCGATACACTCTCCGCTGACACCGTGACCGTGCGTGATCGCGATTCGATGAAGCAGGAGCGCATCGCGGTCAGCGAACTTCACGACCTGATGCGCGAGCGCTTGCGTTAGTCGCGTCGATGGGGGCTCACCGCGGTGGATACTCTCGGACCGGTGCCGGGGTGTGGACAAAATCACATGCACAACATCGCCGACATTCTCCAGCAGGTTGCCAACGGCACGCTGTCGCCCGCTGACGCCGAAAAGCAACTCCCCCCCGCCACGCTTGACCTCGGCTTCGCCCAACTCGATATCGACCGCGAGCGCCGCTGTGGCCTGGCGGAGGTTGTCTATTGTCCGGGTAAATCACCCGAACAGGTGACCGCCATCATGCAGGCGATCAGCGCCAGCGGTCAGAACGCCTTCGCCACCCGCGCCTCCAAAGAACTCTTCGCCCATGTTCACGAGACGCTACCCGCCGCAACCTATCACGATGCCGCGCGCGCGATCACACTCGATGTCACGCCTCCACCCGCCCCGCAAGGCGCCGTCGCCGTCGTCGCCGCCGGGACCGCCGATCTTCCCGTGGCGGAGGAAGCCGCCCTCACCGCCAGCCGCATGGGCGCCGCCGTCGACCGCGTCTACGATGTCGGTGTCGCGGGCATCCATCGCCTCGTCCGCCAGCTGGATCGCCTGCGCAAAGCCAATGTGCTCGTGGTCGTCGCCGGTATGGAAGGCGCCTTGCCTTCCGTCGTGGGCGGGCTCCTCGCGCGTCCCCTCATCGCGGTTCCCACCAGCATCGGCTACGGCACCGGCCAGGGCGGCAAGGCCGCACTCCTCGCCATGCTGAATTCCTGCGTCCCCGGCATCAGCGTGGTGAACATCGACAACGGCTTCGGCGCCGGTGTCGCCGCCGCCCTCATCAACCGCCTCGCAATCAAAACGCCCTAGCATCACCTGCAGCAGCGCCTCCGTGTGGCGCACGCCTCGCCCCACATCACCCGCACTTGCCAGTCTTCCGCATTCGCCTTCGCGACCATCCCGCCCCCGCATTTTGCACCTTTGCCTTCTGTGCCTCTTTGCGGCTATTCTCTCCGTAATGAACCATCTCCGATTTGATAGCATCGGCGGCGCCAGCGGGGACATGATTCTGGCCTCACTCATCGATGCCGGTGTCAAAGCCGACGACCTGCGCCGCCCCCTCGCTTCGCTCAACATCGGCGAATTTTCACTGAAGGTCAGCCGCGTGACGCGCGATGGCCATGCCGCCACTTGCGTGCGCGTAGACATTCCCGGCGCCCACACGCATGCCAAGCGCCCCCATGCCAGACATGCTCACACGCACGATCACGAACACGACCACCAACATGACCATGGCCATGCGCCCCATGATCACGACCACGCACACCACCACCATCACCCGCACCGCACGCTGCGCACCATCCGCGGCATCCTGCGTAAGAGCAAACTCCCTGCGCGCGTAAAAGCCTTGAGCCTCGACGTGTTTCAACGCCTCGCCGAAGCCGAAGGGCGCGTCCATCGCATGCCGCCGGACGATGTGCACTTCCACGAAGTCGGCGCGGTCGACTCCATCGTGGACATCGTCGGCGGCTGCCTCGCCCTGGACATCCTCGGCATCGAAGTTGTCAGTGTGGGCGCCCTACCCATGGGGACCGGAACAATCCATTGCCAGCACGGCGTCATGCCCAACCCCGCTCCAGCCACGGCCGAGTTGCTCAAAGGCCATCCCCTCATCCAAACGGACGAGCCGCACGAACTCGTAACCCCAACCGGCGCGGCCTTGCTGATGTCATGGCAAGCCATGTCCACCACCAAGCCACCACCGGCATGCCGCATAACCCGTATTGGCACCGCCTTCGGCACGCGCACGCTGCATGCCCGCCCCAACATGCTGCGCGCCCTGCTCATGGAATCCACGCCAGCCGCTTCCGCCACCCACGACACCTGCCTCGTGCTGGAGTGCAACCTGGATGACATGAACCCCGAGTGGATCGGGGCCCTGACGCACCGCCTGCTCGCTGCCGGCGCGCTGGACGTCTTTACCACAGCCACACAAATGAAGAAGCAGCGTCCTGGAACCATGCTGACCGTGCTCAGTCAACCGTCGGATCGTGAGACGCTACTGGACCTGATGTTCCGTGAAAGCACCAGTTTCGGAATCCGTGAGTATCTCACGCAGCGCACCATGCTCGAACGCCGCCATGTGTCCGTCAAGACCCGTTACGGGTCCATCCGCATCAAGGAAGGCATCTGGAAAGGCCGCGTCGTCACCCGCGCTCCCGAGCACGACGATTGCGCGGTCGCGGCGAAGAAGCACAACCTGCCCCTCCGCGTAATCTACGCCGCCGCCACCAAGGCCTGATACACGCCACAGGCTTCTGTGTATCCTGGGGTGGCCCACATCGCAGCCACATGCTTACCGGACGTTCGACCCCTTCCACCCAAGCTTCTGGCTGAGCACGCTGAAATAGCTGTAGCCCGGCAGATGGATAAAGCGCACACCCGTCCGACTGGCATGCACGCGCACGATGTCATTGGCACGCAGCGCGTGCCCCACCTGACCGTCGACCGTCAGGTTCAGCCCCGCTTCCGGCGCGGTGGCCACCTGAATTTCGATATCACTGTCATCCGGCACAACCAGCGGCCGCGAACTGAGCGTGTGCGGACATATCGGCGTGATCACGAAGGCTCGCGTTTCCGGAACCATGATCGGACCACCCGCGGAAAGATTGTGCCCGGTACTTCCCGTGGGCGTGGAAATGATCAGGCCGTCACACAAATATGACGCCACCGGATCGCCACCCACCGACACACGCAGTGTAATCACGCGCGTCGCCGAACCACCGCCAATGACCACGTCATTCAGCCCCGCGTAGCGACCCACTTCCTTCTTACCCTGTTCGGCCACGCAGGCGGCCACGGATCGCCGGCTGAACACGATCTCGTCATGCGCCAGGCAGGTCAGTGCCCGCTCCAGATCGCCTTCAGCCACGCTGGTCAGAAATCCCAGGCTCCCAATATTCACACCAATCAGCGGCACATCGTTCCCGTTCAAGGAACGAAAGGCGCGCAACATGGTCCCATCGCCACCCAGCGCCATCATGGCATCAATGCCCGTGAATCCGTCGCGGTCAGCGACACCACCCAATTCCGGCGCCAGCGCCGCCGTCGCCGCGTCCGCACACAATTCCAGCCCAAGCGCCTTGGATGTCGTCGCAATCCGGCGCAAAACATCCGTGGCCCGCGCCTTCGTCACATTCGCGATAATGCCGAGTCGTTTCACATCACTCCAGTCGCCACACCCGTCACCAATTCACAGAAAGCCAGAAACTCAATATTGCCCGCCGGTCCAATCACGGGCGACGGCATCACCCCCACTCACCGCACCCTCGTCTGAGCGCCGCAAAAAACTCGAATCGCTTCAACAACCCGCGCGTGCACGGCAGGATCACGCACCACGCCGCCTTTTTCGACTTCACGCCGCTCCGCCTCGAACTGCGGCTTAATAAGCATCACCAATTGACTGGCCGGCGCAAGCACATTGAAGACGGCGGGCAGCACCTTTGTCAATGAGATGAAGGCCACGTCGATCACCGCCACGGTCGGTTTTGGCGCAAACAGCCCTGCATCCAGATACCGCGCGTTGACCCCTTCCATCACCACCACGCGCGCATCCTGTCGCAGTTTCCAGTCGAGTTGCCCCTTCCCCACATCGACGGCATACACCTGCGCCGCACCGCGCTGCAGCAGGCAGTCGGTGAATCCGCCCGTCGAAGCCCCAACATCCATACAGACCCGCCCCTCCACCTTGAGCGGAAAGTGCGCAAATGCCGCTGCCAGCTTTTCACCACCGCGGCTGACGTAGGGCGGTGGCGCGCGCACCGTGCAGTCGCAATCCCTGTCCACGCGCGTGCCAGGCTTGTCGACCCGCTGCCCGGCCACATCCACCATCCCGGCGCGTATCAGCCGCTGCGCCTTCTCTTGCGATTCAGCCAATCCCCGCGCCGCCATCACCGCATCCAACCGATCCTTTGCCATACCCACATCATACGCCATGCGCCCGCTCAACGCATGGTGGAACTTCACGAAATCCCGGCCCACGTCCCGCGGCCGCACCGTGAATCTTCTTTGCCCTCCCGAACCGCTGACGTAAACTCTGCCCCATGAAACGCGCCATTGCCCTGCTTTGCTTCCTCAACTTCGTCAGCGCCACCGCTGCTCGCGCGGAAGAACTTTTCCCCAAACCGGGCTGGCAGGATGCCCCCAATCCACTGGCCTCTCCCCACGCGATCCCCGGCGGCACCATATCCGCCTGGGCCGGCCCTTACCCCGAAAGCCTGAACTACTTGCGCGAAAACAATTCCTTCGTCTACCAGGTCTTCTCCGCCATGTACGAGACGCTGCTGTCCACCAGCCCCCTCACCGCCGAACTGGAACCTGGCATCGCGGAGCGCTGGTCCATTTCGGATGATCAAAAAACTTTCACCTTTTGGATCAATCCCGCCGCCCGTTGGAGCGATGGTCAACCCATCACCGCCGATGACGTCCGCTGGACTTATGACACCATC
>JAQCIA010000148.1 GCA_027620105.1 Verrucomicrobiota bacterium
GATGGTCGCTGGCCAGCATCATCGCGCGGGCCAGGCGCAAGACGCGCAGGGTCAGTGGGTGCAGGGGCACGGCATGTCCGGGTGCGGCGTTGAGTTTGGAAAGCTCACTGGCGGGGTCCTGAAAACTCAGGAGCGCGTGCACGCGGGCGATGGTGGCGAAGGCGGCGTCGATGGCGCGTGCGGTATCGGCTTGATGTGGCCAGGCGCCGATTTCGACAAAGGTGCCGAGCAGGGGGCGCAGGTGACGACGGGGGGCCGTGGGCCTGGGTAACTCAAGTGTTTCAGGCATCCGACAAAACCACCTGTTGGAGGGCCAGTAGACGTTTCACGCCATTCATTACGTTGCGGCTCGAGAGGGTGGCGCTGGTGATGTTGGGAATATCCTCGTCCAGTTTGAACGGATCCTTCAGTGACTTGCCGATGAAATGTTTGCGCCAGGCGGCTGCGCGGACCTGGCCGCCATAGGTTTCGCGATAGCTCATGATCTCCACGCCGATGACGGTGCCGGAGGGGGAGAGCGCCGCGCCGTAGGTGATGTCGGCATGCTTGCCGCGAACGTTATCCATGATGAACCAGCCGAGAAATTCATCGTCGCGCTGGGCACGCCAGACGGATTGTTTTTCCGTACGTTGCGTGACGCCGGAGAGGGCTCTGATCTGCTTGCGTTGTGCCGGCGTGAGCGTCAGTTCGTGCGAGGCAAAGCTGGTGGCATCCGGAAAGAGGGATTCTCGAGCTTCGGCGGCGGTGAAGTAGTCGACAGCATAGGCGGGTGCGACACAGGCGACGGTGGGCAGGAGCATCAGTGCAAAAAGATCACGGTGCATACAAATCCCTAGGGCATGGAACATGCGAAGTGTCTTACGGCACCGAATAGATAACGAACGGATGCTTTACGTGTCAACCAGTGGCTGTTGCCATGGATGCTGTCGAAGGTCGCGCCCTGACTCCTCATACAGCGCAGGCACTCGCAGGCGCCGGCATACTTGGCTTCGTCGAGGCGCAGGAATTCCTCGAAGGCTTCCAGAATTTCATCCAGCTTGTGCGGATTGCGTGTGGCAACGCGTAGTTTCATGGCGGCGCCGTTCGGATAACGTCGATGATTTCGCCATGCAACAACTGCGCAAGGTGGCGAATTCCGTCGTCGGTGTAATGAATCCCGTCATCCGAGAAATGGGAAGGCTCCGTGAACAACGCCGCCAGGTCAAACAGTCGGGCCCCCGTTCCGCGGGCGACATGGCGGGTGATGTCGGCATATTGGTCGTGCAATTCGATGGCCTCCTCAACCGACCGGGTGAGTCCACCGTGAACGATACGCCGGCTGATCGTGCGCGCGCGTGGGGCGGTGAGGACAACGGGAATAGCGCCATCCGCCTGGATTTCCTCGACCAAGGTCGCTAAGGCCTCGGCATACTCCTCTGGAGGAACGCGCAAGCCGGTCCGCACGTCTGTATCCGCACCGCGTTGTGTTCGCATCGCCACCGCGATGCGCTTTCTCGCGAGAGCATTGCGTGCCGCCGTGCCCAATGCGCTCCCTGACCGGGCCAGCAGTCGGGCATCGGGAGTCGTCGACAACCAATGATCGTTCCAACCATAGAAGATGGTGACGATATCCGGCTCCAAATCCGCCACGTGCTTCCGATAAAGCGCCAGTCCCTGCAAGACCGTATATCCATGGACTGCCGTATTAAACGCTTCCCAGGAATCTGTCGTGTTTGTTTGGCTCTGCAGAAGAGCATTCAAATGACCGGAGTATGGTGGCGTGCCCTGGCCGGAACAGGAATCTCCCATGCACACAACCCGATGAACGCCATGGGGTTTGGCAACCGAAACTTCGCGATCGAGAAACCCTAATTCGTTGACGGTGCGGCCATTGAACACGGTTCCGGGCTGAAATCGCCAGAGCAGATCGGAATCGCTGACCATGGATCCGTCCGCGCGGATGGCCGGGCCGGTCTTGCCGCGAACGACGAACACCGCTTCTCCAGGGGGAACGCCCATCATTGCCAAAGCACCTTCCGTCAGGGAAAGGCAAATCAAGATGCTTCCAAGGGAAAGGGCGATTCGCGGGAGTATTCTGGTTTCGGTCGGCGGCGGATGAGATTGGTTGGCTTTCCAATTGAACCAAATCCGGCATGCCGATATCAGCAGCACGGCCAAAATCGGCCTTAGGCCCCAACTGATCCGTAAGCGGTGCGCATTCCATTCGAGGCGCAGGGGGTCACAGAACCAGGTCAGCAAGGCGATGGTAAGCACGGTGACCAGGGCGATATCAATGACCGTCAGCCAGGGTCGGCGAGGGCTGTCCCGTTGTGGCGTCATGGTCAGGAACATCGCATCCTAAACCATGCACGTCGAGGGCGTTTACGGTCTCCAACAGGCAAGCGGATGCGAAATCAGCCATGGCTTGCCCGGGCGTCGCGATACGCACCGCCGAGGCAGTTCGCCTATAATTATTGATTGATATTGTGCTGGATGGCGCGGTATCGCGCGGCGACCGACGAACCCTCCGCGCCGTTCAGTCGAACTGACTGCTCTGGTCACGCCCCTACTTTACCTTACGGAAGACCACGAGGTTGGGACAGTAGGCCCATGGAACAAACTTCGTACGACGCGTGAGAATCTTCTGGCAGGCAACATTGGTGCCTCGCCAATCGTCCACATCGTGAAATGCAATCAGGCCGCCGTCCAGAAGACGTTCACCCCAAACGACAAAGTCAAACCATGTATTCATGTAATCGTGAATCGCGTCAATGAACACGAGGCTAAAGCGTGTATCCGTAAGCGCCAGCGCGGCATCGCCAGAGGACTGACGCAGATGGCGCACGTTGGGCAGCGTGGCGGTCTCTTCGAGAAACTTTGCATAGGCCGCTTCCGCGCCATCCCATCGAGCGTAAGGGTCGACCGCGATCACTTGTTTGCGCGTCGTCTGGGCTATCGTGCGAGTCGTTGCACCGCGGTAGCAGCCGATTTCGACGATCGGACCAGCCAGTTGTTCAGTTTCCGCGACCGACCTCAGCAGTAAGTCCCGTTGGTTGGTCGTCACAGCGGTGTCGGCAATTTCCGTGCCGCGTTCCGCCAGGAAATGTTGGCACGCACTTCGATCAAAAAATCGGTCAAAAGGTCGATTGGCTAAGTGGGCGTAAAGGCGCCAATAGCGGTTGGGCACGGTCCAAGAGACCAGCCGCCGCAGGCTGTAGAACGGCAGCGACTTCAGCCGATAGGGGTTGCAAGGCATTTGAAATGTCATCCGTCGCAAATCGCGTTTGGCGCTGCGGGTTAATCGGCCAACAACTCGCTATTCAGTCGGCACGCATACAGGACCGCTGACACGAGTACGGATGTTCTATGGGGTCAGTAGTAGCTGATGTGGGGTGGCGGAGTCAAGATGGGTGACACGGGGAAAGGGCGAAGGCAGTGCTCGGGTGATATTCCGGTTCTGCGGGACGAATCTCCATTCCTAGTAAAAGAATTCGCCAATTTCCGACGAATATATTCGCCGAGTGCGCTGACAATACTGAAGTCGGCTCTGCGGGATGCGCGATCACGGAAAAGCGAGGGGGCGCAACGCTACGGAGCCATGGATTCCTTTGCCAGGGACAGGAGCGCGATGCAGGCGACGTCGGAGCGCAAGACTTCGTGGCCGGTGGCGACGGGGATAAATCCGTGCGCGGTGAGCAGGTCGCATTCATAGGGGGTCCAGCCACCTTCGGGACCAATGGCGAGGAGGACGCGGCGGGTCTGGGGCCGGATGGCGTTGCGGATGCGAGCTTCGGCGGTGGGGTGCGCGAGCAGTCGGGTGGTTTCTGCGAACTGGGTTTCGAGGTTGTCTTCGATGAAGGGCTTCAGTTGGCGGTGGATGGAGACGCAAGGCAGGCGGGTGATGCCAGCCTGGGCGAGGCCTTCAAGCAGATGCGGGCGGTAGTGCGTTTCCTCGATCCAGTGCGTGTCGAAGTAGTTGCGTTCCACGGCTGCGGCATTGGTGAGGTGGATATGCTGCACGCCCAGCGAAGCCAGCGGTGCCCAGAGGCGCTTCATGATTTTTGGGCGGGGCAGGGCCAGGAGCAGGCAAATGTGGGGTTGAGGTGGCGGCGGGCCGGTCAGTTGGCATTCCAGTGTGACGCGATCGCGCGAACATTTACGCACCACACCCGTGCCAATGTCGCCATTCACGACGCCGATGCGCAGCGGCTGGCCCAGCGCGGGTTTGAGGATCGTGGCGATGTGTCGGGCGCGGTGGTCCGTGAGTGTGACGACGCGTTCGGGGGCGAGTTCGGTTGGTTCGAGGATGATGCGGTTCATGTGTGCTTGGCCGCCTGTTGAAAACTCACGCGGACGGCCCGGGAGGCACCGGGCCGTCCCAGCATGTTCTGGAATCCGAGGGTTGGGCGTGGCTGTTGCTCACCCGGATGCTGTTCTTCAACGGGCGATTGGGCGTGTCTAACAGGGCGTTCGCCAGCAGCCAGGGGCGAACAAGTTCGATGGATAGTCCCATGATGTTGGTCGTGGAACCGTTGTGGGACGCAATCAGCAATTCGCCATGATCGGCAATATCATAGGCACCGGCTTTGTCGAGGGGATTTACGAGGCGCACGTAGTTTTCAATTTCGGCATCCGTCAATTCACGGAACGTGACGGTTGACTGACAAAGGTGCATGACGGGAATTTCGGTTGCGGCGAGGGCGACGGCGGTGCAGACGGTGTGGGTGCGACCGGCGAGTGCGCGCAGCATGGATTTGGCGGCGGGAAGAGAATCGGGCTTGCCGAGCATACGTCCGTCGAAATCAAGAACGGTGTCGGCGGTGATGATGGGGGCGTGTGGGTTGCGGGCACGGCACCAGGCGTGCTTGCGGGCGGCATTTTCACGGGCAGTGCCGGCTGGATCGTTGGGGAAAGCAACTTCGGTCACGTCCGGGATCTTCACGGTGAAATGCGCGCCCAGATCGGCAAGGATGCGTCGGCGGCGGGGGGAGGCCGACGCGAGAATGAGTGAAGCCTGCGGGTGGGAAGGGGTCATGACGGGCTGACGGACAAGTGTGGTGCAAGGACGCGGCGGAGGATGTCGGCGTGGCGTTCGGCGCAGGCTTCCCAGGTGAAACGTTTGACACGATCCAGGCCGCGGGTGGCGAGGTTTTGGCGCAGAGTGTGATCGTCGAGCAGGCGTTGGATGGCGGAGGCAAGGTCGGCTGTGTTTGCAGGGTCGACGATGAGCGCCGCATCGCCGACGACTTCGGCGCAGGCCCCGCCGGTGGAGGTGATGATTGGGCAACCGCAGGCCATAGCTTCCACGAGCGGTAAGCCAAAGCCTTCATAGATCGACGGGAAGAGGAAGCCCAGGGCTTGTTGGTACAGCACGGCCAGTTCGGCTGTCGGTAGGTGGCCGGTGATGATGTGCGCACCGGGGGGGAGCGGGAGGTCCGCGGGGGCGGTTGGCAGTTTCAGAAACAGTGGCGTACGCCGTTGCAGCGGGAGGGCGGCGTAGGCTTCCAGAAGGCGTTGTACATTCTTGCGCCCCGTATCCGCGGATGAGACGTGCAGGAGGTAATCACCGCCACCGATTGCCTGGCGCGGGCGCGGGCAGAAGGCGGTTTGATCGACGCCCAGGTGGGCCACATGCACGCGGGCGGCGGGGACGTGCAACCCTGCAACCAAATTCTGGGCGCAGACATGCGAGATCGTGATTGCGGCGGCAAGTCGTGGTCGCACGTATTGCCACTGGCTGGTCAGTTGGACCTTGCAGGAGTTTTCGCTGGCGGCCTCGGCGGCAGACAAGGTGTAGGCCGCGGCTGGCAGGGCGAAGGCGCGCAAGCCCAGGACGGTGACAACAACGGGGAGCGAACTGGCGAGAATGTTGTCCGGCACGGAACGCATACCGAGGCCAGGGTCCCAGACGGCATCACAATCGGCGGGGGTGGGGTCGCCGGGGGCGGAGGGGCAAAAGG
>JAQCIA010000149.1 GCA_027620105.1 Verrucomicrobiota bacterium
GGAATGTAGCGCTGCATATTTTCTGGGTTGGTGTTCCAATGATTCGGTTTGAAGGCGTAGGGTAGAGTTTGGTAGGGGTAGGTCAGGCCAGCATCGAGCATGTTGCGATACAGATGCTTGTTGGAGATGCTGATGACTCCTAAATTTGTGGGGGCGGCAGCACTCGTCACCAACCATGGGTAATCTTGCGCGGTGCCCCTAAACATACCCCACCCGTCCGCAGTTGCATCTGAACCTTGGCCCGCTCCGCTCCAAAGGGCGCTACCACCGGCATAGCAGCCCTGCCCCTCGTCCCCACCGAGCCAAAACATGAAAGCTGGTGTGGGTGACACCCCGAAGCGGATGGCAGCCACCACCGTAAAGTTTGTCGCGCTGATGGGTTTGCTAATCTTGAGAAAATTTCCCGCAGCCGCATCGAACTGGGCGAAACTCAGCCCTCCCTCGGTGGTGAAAACCGGCGCGGTGGCCGCCTCCCCGGTGGCATGGTTTCCCGCCCCCGACTGGTCCTGCCAGGCGGTGATTTTGTTCGCCGCGTCTTTGGTGATGCCGACGTCCGGCTTCAGCCAGAGGGCAAGCCCGTCACGGGAAAATTCCTCAGCGGCCAAGGCGGCGGCGGGAAGCGCGGCGGCCAGCAGGGAAATGCACAAAGTGACTTGAAAAACAGGTTTCATCTTATCCTCCTTAAATGACTTCCGCGATTATATGATCGTATCGATCGTCTCAACGATTGAACGTGCAAGAGTCGGGTCAGCCCTGAATGCTGGCCTTTTGCGCAGACGCAAAGCATTCCCGTGCAATCTCGCCAAGTCGTTGGGCATCCAGCCAGCGGTCACTCGCTTCGGTCAGGGTGCCGTCGGAGTGGCGAAAGGTCTGGGCGTAATTGATCGCGTGCGAAAGCAGTTCAGGTGCGAAGCAGATGTAGTCACCGGGACGTGCGGCCCGGAGGAAGCCGGCGAAGCTGCGCGTCCATAAATCCCGGAAGTGCTCGAGTGCTTCGGTCATGCTCGGGTGATTCAGCGCGACCTGCATGTGGCTGCTGTTGCCGCAGCGACCATGCAGAAAACCGACGCGGTCGAATACCGGCTGCAGGAAGGCAAGTTTTTCCTCCCAGTTGCCATAGGGCATTTCCAGGCCCGAGTACCAGTGGGAAAAGTCGGCATTGAAACGGATGCCGGGATGGCGCTCCACCATCTGCACGGTGCGCCAGGTGTCCTGGGTAATGGTGGCGCGATGGAGTTCAATGTAAATGGGAATATCTTCCCGTGTGGAGGCGGCAAGCACCGCATGCACCAGCGCATCGATCTCGGCGTCGCTTTCGTGTCCCCAGCCAACATGCACGGTGGCCGCATCATACCCCGTCTGTTTCCACTGCGCCGCGAGCGCGGCCACCTCGCCCGGCTGGTTGATGCGTCCGCCACCGGTGCAGCCGAGTCCGAGTTCGCGCGCCAGGACGATGTCGCCTCCCTGGATGCCAGCGTAGCCAGCCGCCTTGATGGCGCGTAGCGTGGTGCGCGGGTCGACTCCCACCGGCCCCGCGGACCAGGCGGGCAGATCGCTGAGACCGCCCATGTTGAGATCAACCCGCAGGCGTGGCGCGGCGTCGGTTCCGTCGTTGGTGTTGCGGACTGTGCTCATGGCGCTACGCTACCCCAAGCACCAATCCCTTGCAAGCGAGCGCGCCTGGTCAGAATGGAGCGAGTCCATCACATCGGGCGGTGTACTTGTCATCGCGCTGACATTCAGAGAAAGGGCCGCCACGCTCATCGTCGCGCACCACGCAATCGCCAATGAAACGTGACTATTCCGCACATCGCAACGCACCCCAGGGCCGTCCGTCGGGACCGGGAAAAGGCGGCAGGGCCTGGTCAAACCCGGAGGGACCACATGTGCCGAGATTGCTTGATGACGGCGCCTGTGGCAAGGTGCCACGCATGACGACAACGTTTGATGACTTTAAGCTGGCGCCGGGCATTCGCCGGGCCATCACGGATCTGGGTTTTGAAAAGCCCACGCCCGTGCAGATGCGGGTGATTCCGTTCCTGATGCAGGATACGCGCGACCTGGTGGCACTGGCGCAGACGGGCACCGGCAAGACGGCGGCCTACGGCCTGCCGGTTCTGCATCGCACGGTTCCCTCCAACCGCCTGACGCAGACGCTGATCCTTTGTCCCACGCGCGAGTTATGCGTGCAGATCGCGCGCGATCTGAATGCGTTCGCGGCTCACACCAAGGGGCTGTCCATTCAGGCGGTTTATGGTGGCGCGCCCATTGATGCGCAGATGCGCGCACTGGAAAAGGGGGCGCACATCATCGTGGCCACGCCCGGGCGCATGCTCGACATGATTCGCCGCAAGCGTGCGGACCTCTCCCATGTGTCACATGTGGTGCTGGATGAAGCCGACGAAATGCTGAACATGGGGTTCCAGGAGGAGTTGGAGGCCATTCTCAAGACCGGCCCCAAGGGAATGCTCACGCTGCTCTTTTCCGCGACCATGCCGCGCCAGGTGGCGGTCATCGCCGGGCGGTACATGAACGCGCCCGAGGAAATCACGGTGGGTGAGCGAAACTCGGGCTCTGATACTGTCAGTCACGAATACTACGTGGTGCATGCGCGCGACCGCTACGCCGCCTTGAAGCGCATCATCGATGTGTATCCCGCCATCTACGGCATCGTCTTCTGTCGCACGCGCCTGGAGACACAGGATGTGGCCAGCCGGTTGCTGGGGGATGGCTACAATGCCGATGCCCTGCACGGGGATCTGACTCAGGCGCAACGTGATCGCGTTCTGGGCTCATTCCGCACGCGACACCTTCAGCTGCTTGTGGCGACCGATGTGGCCGCGCGCGGTTTGGATGTGACCGATCTGACCCACGCCATCAACTTCAGCCTGCCGGCCGAAGCGGCGCAATACACGCATCGCAGCGGTCGCACGGGGCGTGCCGGCAAGTCGGGGATCTCCGTGGTGATCATCCACACACGGGAAGAGCACAAGATCAGCATGCTGGAACAGGTCATTAAAAAGAAGTTCACGCGCAAACAGGTGCCATCGGGTCGCGAGGTCTGTGGTGCTCAGCTGCACGGCTTGCTGGAGCGCGTGAAGCAAGTCGAGGTGGACGAGGCCGAGATCGCGCCCTACCTTGAACAGATCGAAGGCATTCTGTCTGAGCGTTTGGCGACGGACGTGTTGAAGCGCTTTGTGGCCCTCGAGTTCAATCGCTTTCTCGCCTACTACAAGGATGCCCCGGATTTGAACGTCACACGCACTGCGGAATCGGAGCGCCGTCAGGGTGGCCCGGTGCGGGATCGTGATTCGCGGCACATGACCGGTTTTATTGTGAATCTGGGTGACCGCAACGGGTTGCAGCCGGGCGAATTGATCAGCTTGATCAATCGCGCGGCGCGTGGGCCGGTCTTTAATATCGGCAGAATTCAGATTGATCAGGATCGCAGTTATTTTGAAGCCTCGGGTGGTGACCCGCGCATTCTCACGGAGTGCCCGAGCCTGCCAAGCTACAAAGGCCGCCTGATGGCCATCCGCACCTTCGAGCCGGAGCGTGCGAATCGTCCGCCGCCTAGCCGCCGCGGACCGCGCCGGGACCGGCCGCACGCACCCTAAGTGAGCGCGTTCCCTCGTCAGGCGCCTCGGCGGAACACGAAGCGATGATAGAGGATTTCACGGCTGGCAATCTTGCGCTGGACGATGCTGCCGGTGAGTCCGGCAAATTGTTCAAACAGTGCGCGTTCGCGGGGTGGGCAAAGCGCCAGGATCGCGGCACGCTTGCGTGCGTCGTCGGCCTCCAGCGCTGCCGCCACGTGCGGGGTGATGTCCTCGCGGGCGACAAATTCCAGTGTTGCCACGCCGCGTAAGTGCGCTTCCATGCTGGCCATGCCCGGCGGGTCGCGCAGGTCCGCGATCAGAAAGAACCCACCCGGGCGCAGGACGCGCGCGGCTTCGCGGAAGAACGCTTCTTCTGAGGCGTAGCAGTGGGAACTCTCCACATTCAGAACAGCATCGAAGCTGGCATCGGCGAAGGGCAGGTGCAGCGCATCACCGACTTGAAACGTCAGGTTTGGGATGGCGTGCCGTTGCGTGCAGAAGGCGACGGCCTCCGTCGAAAAATCGACGGCAGTCATGCGGGCGGGTGCCAGGCAACGCGCGACGTACGAGGCGCCGCCCCCGCGACCGGCGCCGACTTCGAGAACGTCCCTGCCGTGCAGGGCGCCGGGTGACGCCACGCGGTGATAGAGCTGCACATAGAGGCGTTCGGGTTCATCGTCTGGCGTCAGAACCGGGGCTTGCTCACCGTCCGGCCAGACGAATCCGTAATTCATGAAGACCCAGGTCGGCGTTGGGGCTTCGCGTGCGAGGCGTTCATACCACCAGCGCCAGAGACGCTTGCGGGCCCACGGAGAAACGGAGATCAAGAATGCCAGCAGTCGAACGCGCATTCGGCAGAGCGTAGCAGGGAAGCTGTCCAAACGACAGTCCCGCGTGCCGATGGTCGTGCAGCTTTTCGAGTATTTGTTAACCCGGATGGGCCGCACGGTGGCGCTACGACACGAAAATGGCACGGCAGTGGCCGCACGGTGTGCGGGAATCATTCGAAAACGGGCACAGCGTACCGCGGCCCCCGGCGCCGATGACGCCGATGCGCAGTGCTTGTGTGCGCGGAACGGGCATGGACGGCATGGGACTCTGTGGATCTCGGTGGGACTACTCCACCGTTTCCATCAAAATCGTATCGATGAGCTTGCCGCCAACATCCACTTCGGTGACGGCCACGACATTGGCGCCCGGGTGGATCAGGTTCTTGGCCCGGAGGACGGCCACCGCGCGCGAGAAATTCATTTCCGGGTTCTCTGTGAACGCGATCAGGAACGGTGTGATGCCCCACAGCAGGGCGAGCTGGTTCAGCAGCGCGGGGTTATCGGTGAACGCGTAAAGGGGGGCGTGTGGCGGGCGCAGCCAGGCGGCGTTGCGTGCCATGTTGCCACGGCGTGTGAACACCACCAGGGCTTCCGCCCGCACTTCCAGCGCCATGACGCAGGCCGCCTTCACGAGTTTGGCGCCGAGGCTGTCCATCTGTGCGCGTTCGGAATAGTTGGCGCCGCCGCTGCGTTCCGTGCGGCGCGCAATGCGATCCATGACCTCAATGCACTTTACCGGATAGCGCCCCACCGAGGTTTCGCCCGAGAGCATGATGGCATCGGCCTGCTCGAATACGGCGTTCGAAACATCGGTGATTTCGGCGCGGGTTGGTGACGGATTTTCGATCATCGATTCAAGCATGTGCGTGGCCACGATCACCGGCTTGCCACGCATGACGCTGTATTTCACCATGCGCCGCTGGATAATGGGCAGTTCCTCGTAGGGACATTCAATCCCCAGGTCGCCGCGTGCAACCATGACGCCATCGGCGGCGTCGATGATCGCGGACAGGTTGCGGATGCCTTCCTGGTCCTCCAGTTTGGCGATGACCTTCTGCGGCGCTTTGCGATACTCGAGGATGGCTTTCAGTTTCCGCACGTCGGCGGCTTCGCGCACAAAGGACATGGCAATAAAATCCACGCCAAGTTCGATGCCGAGATCCACATCCTTGATGTCTTTGTCCGTCAGGGCGGGCAGGTTGACGCGTACGCCCGGCAGATTGATGTGCCGGCGACTGCCGAGAACGCCCTCGGTCAGCACCTCGCAGGTTAACTGGTTGCGGCGTTTTTCGAGCACGCGCAGTTGCATCATGCCGTTGTCCACGACGACCACGTCACCGAGTGTGATGTCCTCGACCAGGTGCTCATAGTTTACATCGACAGAATGCTGTTCCTCGGATTTTTGTAACCGTTCACGGGGTCAACCGGGAAAATCGTTCGATTCGATGATTTTGTTCTGGCTTCACGAC
>JAQCIA010000150.1 GCA_027620105.1 Verrucomicrobiota bacterium
GCGGCAGTGGCGCTGGCTTTGCCCATGGCGTTTGGTGGGCTGCTGCTCAATGGCCTGGTCGAATACAATTTTGGCGATGCGGAGATCGTGCTGGCTTACGGCATGCTCATCGGTGGCATTGCGGCGGGAGGTCGGTTGCAGGTGGAAATTGGCGCAACGGTTCAGACCTTGCCGAAGGAACAGCGGTGAATAGGCAGCCCCTGTTTCACGAAGTGGCACTCGAAATCGGTGCGCTCAGCCTCTGACGGGATATAGGGCGCGATTGGCTGAAAACCGGGTGTTGCGGCAAAGCAGCGTCGAATCTGCTGTGCGTAGTCCCCATGGTCCGTGGCGACATGGATGATTCCTTCCGGCGCGAGCGCGGCGTGTACGCGCGCCAGAAATTCTGGTGAGAAGAGACGTCGGCGATGGTGGCGGCGTTTCGGCCAGGGGTCGGGGAAGAAGACGTAGAAGACGGAGACCGCTGCGGCCGGCAGCAGGTATTGGGTGGCGTAGGCGTTCTCGATGCGCAGCAGGCGGAGATTGGTCAGTTCCAGACGCGCGGCACGACGATCAATTTTGCGGAGCCGACCGAGCAGGCGATCAATCCCGAGGAAGTTGTGTTCCGGGTGCGCGGCGGCGCGGGCGAGCAGGAATCGACCGTTGCCGCAGCCCAGATCGACTTCGAGCGGTTGCGCGCCTGGATATTGCGACGTGAGGTCGAGGGACGAGGTCCAACTGGCCGGAGACAGCAGGTTCGTGGCGAGAGATTCGAGGGACATGGACAAGCCCGGCCTGCCGATCAGCGGCCGAACAGCCGGCTCAGCCAGCTGCCGCCACCTTTGGATGCGCGTTCCATGCGTGCTTCGATGAAGTCGAGGGCGAAGATCTGGAAACCCTGTGGACCGATCGCAGGCTTATACTTCTTCGCGGCGGCGACCAGCCCGGACTTTCCCGCTTCGATGTAGCCGTTGATGACGGCCACATCTGAGGAACGTTTTCCCGCGAGGGAATGAATCAGGGGCATGAATTCGCGAGTGAGGTTGTTCTTCGAATTCCAGTCACCGCGCTTGGCACCCAGAATGTCGGCTTCCAGAATGCGGGCATCGGTGGCGCGCTTGGCATCCGGCCCCTTCGGGCCCATATTCAGAGAAATCTTCATATGCGGAAATCATCCATACCCAGCGGTTTGGCGTCGACGCGCGTGGCGACGCTGAAACTTGTCATTCCCTACCCAATGGACTAGCTTGCCGCAAAGTTTGGAATAGCGTCAAGATGAAGCACAGATGGAAATCCAGGGCCGAACGGCTCGAGCGTTATCTCGTGGGGCTCATACAAGAGCGCCAGCCGAGTGTGCCGCTGTCGCGGGGTGAGCGCCTATTTTTGGGATTCCTGCGGGCATTGTCCCGAGTGTACCGGTTGTTGATCCAATTCCGCCACCTGATGTACCGGAAGGGGCTCATCCGGCACGACACGCTTGGCTGCCAGGTGATCAGTATTGGCAATCTGACGGTCGGCGGGACGGGAAAAACACCCGTGGTGGAAGTGTTTGCGCGCGAATTGCAGAAGAAGGGCCGGCGGGTGGCGATTCTCAGCCGCGGCTACAAGAAAGAGGAGTTGAGCTGGGGCACGCGCATTGCCGATCGCCTCTTTTTGCGTGCGAGACTGCGGCCGCCACGCATCGTGTCGGACGGGAAGACACTGCTGCTCGACTCGGCCATGAGCGGTGACGAACCGTACATGCTGGCCTCGAATCTGCCCGAGGTGTGCGTGCTCGTCGATCGTGACCGCGTGAAGAGCGGCAAGTACGCGATCAACAAACTGGGTTGCGACACGCTGATTCTGGATGACGGCTTTCAGTATCTGGCACTCAAACCGCGGGTGCAGGTGGTGCTCGTGGATCGCACAAATCCATTCGGCAATGAGCATTGCCTGCCGCGTGGCATTTTGCGCGAGCCGGTGAAGAACATCCGGCGCGCGGATTTCATCTTCATTACGAAATCGAACGGGACCGGCATAGACGATTTAAAGGCCAAGCTGCGCGCGTACAATCAGCATGCAGAAATGATCGAATGCAAGCACTGCCCGCGGTACGTACAGAATCTGTACACGGCGGAAAAGTTACCGCTTGAATTCCTGAAGGACCGGCGCGTCGTGGCAGTTTCGGGCATCGCGGTGCCGAAGGGATTTGAGCAGGAGCTCGAACGCATGGGCGCGAACATTCTGAAGCGTTTCGCCTTCGCGGACCATCATCGCTATTCGCAGCAGGAGATTATTGACATCATCAACGGGGCCAAACTGGCCGGGGCGGAGGCCATTCTGACGACGGAGAAGGACGCCGTGCGCTTCCCGCGCCTTGACCGGCGTGATGTGCCCGTCTATTTTCTGCGCGTGGACATCGAAATCCTCAGCGGGGAGGAGGATTTTAGATCCTGCATTTCCCGCATTTGCTTCCAATAACGCCGGGGCCGCGGCCGACGGGCGGGCTTCGTGACGACGGGGTGATCACGTGAATTCCAAGCCGCATGGATCGGACGACGCCTGCGTCCTGGTGTGCGCACCAAACTGGCTTGGCGATTGCATCATGGCGATGCCGGCGTTGCAGCAGTTTCAGGCGCGCTGGCCGCGGCGCCGTGTTGTGATCCTGGCCAAGCCCCCCTTGTTGCCCTTGTGGGGCATGCATGGCGCGGTGCATGCGGTGTTGCCGCTCGACGAGGGGTTGGCTGGTGTGTGGCGCGCGACACGCATGGTGCGGGCACGGCATGCGGCAATCGCCTACGTGCTGCCCAATTCCATACGATCCGCACTGGTGCCGTTCGGTGCGGGTGTTCGCGCGCGGATCGGCCAGCGCGGGCAGCGATGGCCTGGCATGCTGACGCATCTGGTGACGGGTTCGCCGGACGCCAAGCGGGAACATCAGGCATGGGAGTACATGCGCATCCTTGGGGTGGATGACGTGGCCACGCTTGAGCGACCGCGACTGGATATTCCCAGCGAGGTCGTGACGGAGACGGACGCGCGGCTGGACGTGGTGCCGGGCGTGCCCCTGATCGGTGTGCTTCCAGGTGCCGCCTACGGACCTTCGAAGCGTTGGCCCAGCCGGAATTTTGCGGAGGTCGCGCGTATGCTGCGGACGCAATTGCGGGGACGCGTGGTGTTGCTGGGTGGCAAGGCGGAAGTTCCGGTGTGTGCCGAGGTTGAGGCGGCGCTAGGGGGTGCGGTGTTGAATCTTGCCGGGGCGACGTCTCTGCCGGAGCTGGCGGCGGGGCTGGCGCGGTGTTCGGTGGTGCTGTGCAACGACAGTGGCGGGATGCATGTGTCGGCGGCAGTGGGGACGCCCGTGGTGGCTGTGTATGGGATCACCGATCCGGCCGCAACGGGTCCCCTGGGCCCAGGGCACCGGATAGTGTTCACACCGGGCGTGCGACAGTCCCGCAATCTCGCACGTGATTCCGATGCTGCGCGTGAAGCGCTGGCGGCGATTACGCCGGCCCGCGTGGTGGCCGAGGCGCTGGCGGCCTTGCAGGAGCGTGGGCCATGAGGGGTGGGTGTTGGTTTGGCGGCGGGGGGTGTGGATGAAGCCGCTACGTCTTTTTCGTTCCACCGCGATTGTCAGCGCGGGAACGGCCCTGAGTCGCGTTCTGGGATTCGTGCGGGAAGTGCTGATGGCCTGGCTGTTTGGGACGTCGCTGGCCAAGTCGGCGTTCGACGTGGCCTTTCGCATTCCCAATCTTTTTCGGCGCCTGCTGGGCGAGGGTGCGCTCTCGGCGGCGTTCGTGCCCATCTTTGCCGAGACGCTCAAGCGCGAAGGTCCGGAGGAGGCGGCGCGGTTGCTTTCGCGTGTGGCGACGCTGCTCGGCGCCGTGCTGACCGTGGTTACGGGGCTTGGCATTGCGGCGATCTGGTGGATTGAGCACACCTGGGAATTCGGCGAGCGCATGGCGGCGGTGCTGCCCCTGTTGCGCATCATGTTGCCTTATGCGCTGTTCATCTGTCTCTCCGCGCTTTCCATGGGGGTCCTGAATACGTTCGGCTACTTCGCGGTGCCGGCCCTCGCGCCGGTGCTGCTCAATCTGGTCTGGACGGCGGCACTGTTGTGGGTCTGTCCGCGGCTGGGCGGCACGGCGGACGAGCAGATATACTGGCTGGCCTGGTGCATCACAGGGGCGGGCTTGTTGCAGTTGGCTGCGCAACTGCCCATGCTGCGCATGTGCGGCATGCGACTGCGTCTACAACTGCAGTTGGGGGATGCGCGCGTGCGCAGGGTGCTGCTCCTGACGGGGCCGGCGGCGCTGGGCATGGGGGTGCATCAGCTCAACACGGTGGTGAGTGGATTTCTGGCGTTGTTTATTGGTGATTGGGCCCCGGCGGCGCTAACCTACGCGGAACGCTTGATCTACCTGCCACTGGGCATCATCGCCACCGCACTGGGCACGGTTCTGTTGCCGGCGTTTTCCCATCAGGTGGCGGCGGATCAGCAGGACGCGATGCGCAGTACGCTGTGCCGGTCGCTGCGCGCGGTCTTGCTGGCCATGATCCCGGCGGCGATGGGTCTGTTTGTTCTCGCCGATCCGATTGTGCGTCTCTCTTATGCGTGGCGCGGTGGGTTGTTTGATGCCGAATCGACCGTGCAGACGGTGCGTGCGGTTGCGTTCTATGCTCCCGGCCTGGTCGTGTTCAGTATCTACAAGGTGATCGTGCCTGTTTTCTATGCCTTGAAGGATACCGCCACGCCGGTGCGCGTGGGCCTTTGGGCCGTGGGGTTGAATTTTCTACTGAACATTGGGGCGGTGTTGTGGTGGCCGACCCAGTGGGCGCATGCGGGGTTGGCCCTGGCGACAGTCGTGGCGAGTGCGATCAATTGCTTTGTTCTGGCACGTATATTGACCCGGCGCCTAGGTGATCCGGGCTGGCGACTGGTCAGGACTTCCGGAATGCGTGCGCTTGTGGCTGCCAGTGGCATGGGAGTCGCGGCATGGCAGACGCAGCACGTGCTGGCAACACAGCTGGCGGCGCGCGCACTGAATGAGAAGCTGATTGAGACAATCAGCGTGGGTGCTGCCATCGCCGTGGGGATTACGGTCTATGTGGTGGTGCTGGCGCTCGTCTCGCGGGACGAGCTTGGTCTGATTGTACGCGCGCGCCGTAAGCGCGCTGGACCGTCGGCTTGACGCGTCCTTCGTTATTCGCGGCCATCGGTGTTGCTGCATGCCTGCTTGTCGGTTCGGGTTGCCTGCAGATGCGGAGCAATGGGGCACACGAGGTTTGGAAAAAGGTTGAGCTTGATCTGAGTCAACTAGATGCAGACGGCCTCCGTGGTCCACCGGACGGCAAAGTTTCCGTTTCGTACGAGTTCGTGGTTCCCAACACTGCCGACTGCAAGGCCGAGGTCGAGGCCATCGACCACACGGTTCAGTTCATGCCAGGATCAAGCGGAAGGATCGGGGCCACCAAGGAGCAGTGCCTCTGCATCGGCTCGACCCACCAAGCGGACCATGCGACCGTACTCCTGTCGCTGGCCAGACTACCCTATGTTGAACGCATCATTGAGTGCCACTTCGAATAGGACGCCCTAAGGCCGCGAGACCCATGGGCCAGCTCCCGACGATGCGGAAGGCTGGCAAGCCTTGCAAGACGCCAACACCGCGGCAAAAGAAGCCAGCGCTGACGAGGCGGTGACAGTCCTTGGCGTGACCGATGAGAAAACCGAACGCGAAGGGATTCCCAGGAGCCGTGGGGTCAGAACGAACTTTGGATCAGGGCTGAGCTGGAACGAATTCAGCCGACCTGAAGTCGGCATTGTGTGAATTGGGAGGTTGACCTTCTAATGATAATCGAATATCAATAGCGCTTATGTGTTTGCGGCGGGAAATATACTGGGGGGTGACGTGCGCGCTGGGCTTGTGGG
>JAQCIA010000151.1 GCA_027620105.1 Verrucomicrobiota bacterium
TCTGCGATGGTGATCACGTGGAGGCGTCCAATCTGCATCGCCAAACGCTGTACGACTATGCCGATGTCGGACGGAGCAAGGCCGAGGTTGCAGCGGAAAAACTCCGTGCGCAGAACCCCTTTATCACGGTCGTGGCGGAACCTGCCCATTGGGAAGCGGCGAGCACGCTGGCGCGCGACACCGACGTGGTGTTGGACTGCACGGATAATTTTGCAGCAAAGTTTTCGATTCATGATGCCTGCCAGCGTGCGGGCGTGCCACTCGTGATGGCGGCGCTGTATCAGTTCGAAGGGCAACTGCACGTGTTTCGTCCGGGCAGCGGCGCGGGCTGCCTGCGGTGCATCTGGCCCGACACGCCGGAGGATGGCTGTGTGGGCACATGCGCCGATGTGGGCGTGCTGGGCGTCGTGCCCGGCGTGCTGGGTACGCTGCAGGCAACGGAGGCGCTCAAGCTGATGCTGGGGTTGTCCGGTGTGAGTGATCGCGACACCGTGCTGCTCGACCTGCTGACGCTGGACCTGCGCCGCGTCGCACGTGATCGCCATCCGGATTGCCCGCTGTGCGGGCGTGGGCAGGCGCGAGTGTCGGTGCGCGCGGCGTCGGACTGGCTCGTGGATGCGCGTGAATTGAAGGCGAGTGATCTCCCACAGTGGCGGGTGGTGGATATCCGCGGGTTTGATGAGCGTGCCGGCGATCCGGACTGGGTGCAGGCGCTGCCGCATGTGGTCTGGACGGATCTGAATGCTTTTGCGCGACTCGATCCGGAATCACGCTATCTACTGGCCTGCGCGCACGGCGTCCGCAGCCGCCATGTTGTGGCGAGTTTGCGCGAAGCTGGTTACGCCAATTTCTATTCCCTGCGCCAGGGCATTGAGGCGCTGGCCCGCCTGCTCGAAAAGGCCTGAGTTTGGCGTGTCGCCGAGCGCGGCCATGATCGCGCATGCATAAAGCCTTCACCAAGGAAGGCGACAACGCGCCGGACTTTTCCACGCCGGGGCCGGGGTTTGCGCTGCCGCCCAGCGTCACAAATTATCTCACGCCGGAGGGTGCGCGGCAATTGCGGGACGAGTGGAATCGGCTGCGCGATGTGGAGCGCCCGGCGCTGGCGGCGCGCATCCGGGTTGATGAAGATGCAACAGGTGGCGATCCGATAGCTGACAAACGTGGGCAATTAAGCTAATACGAGGGCGACATGGTTAATCCATCGCCAGCGCGGGCCTGTTCACACGCGATCCGCCGCTCTTGGAAGGACCGGCTGGTGGCCCTTGTGCCTTTCGGGGTGGGCCAGACCAAGCCCAAGCACTTTCGCGAGATGTTGCAGGTGGTCTGGATCAATCGCGACAATCTGCCTTATGCCTGGAAAGTGATCACGCGTGGCGTGTGCGATGGTTGCGCGCTGGGCGTGGCCGGGCTGCATGATTGGACCATCAAGGGCACGCACCTTTGCTTGACGCGCCTCAATCTGTTGCGCCTCAACACGGTGGCGGCGATCGATGATCACGTGCTGGAGGATGTGGCCGCCCTTGCGAAGCTCGAAAACGTCGAACTGCGCGGACTTGGGCGGCTGGCCTATCCGATGGTGCGCGAGAAAAATGCGCCCGGCTTTCGGCGGATTTCCTGGGACGAGGCCTATGCACGCATCGCCAAAAAGCTGCGCGCCACGGACCCCAAACGCTTCGCCTTCTTTGTCACCGCCCGCGGCGTGACGAATGAGATTTACTACATGTCCCAGAAGGTCGCGCGGTTTCTGGGAACCAACCATGTGGATAACGCGGCGCGCATTTGCCATTCGCCATCCACGGCGGCCATGAAGCGCACGCTGGGGGTGACGGCCACCACGTGCAGCTACAAGGACTGGTACGGGACGGACCTGATCATCTTTTTCGGATCCAATCCCGCCAATGACCAGCCCGTGACCACGAAGTACCTGCACGAGGCCAAAAAACTCGGCACCAAGATTGTGATGGTGAATCCCTACCGCGAGCCGGGCATGGCGCGCTACTGGGTGCCGTCCGCCGCATCCAGCGCGGTTTTTGGCACGGACATCATGGACTACTGGTTTCCCGTGACGCAGGGCGGTGACATTGCGTTTCTCTATGGCGTGCTCAAGATCCTGTTCGAGGAAAACTGGCTGGCGCACGATTTTATTCGCGACCACACCGTGGGCGTGGACGACTTGCGGGCGGCGTGCGCGGCGCAGGACTGGGCAACGCTTGAAGCGCAGGCCGGACTAACGCGTGACGCGATGCACGCGTTCGCCGAGTTGATTCGCCATGCCAACAACGCCGTGCTGGTCTGGAGCATGGGCGTGACGCAGCATCGCTGCGGTGCGGACAACGTGCAGATGATTTTGAATCTGGGATTGCTGCGCGGTTACGTGGGCCGTGACAAGAATGGCCTGATGCCGATTCGCGGGCATTCCTCGGTCCAGGGCGGCGCGGAAATGGGCGCCTATGCCACGGCCTTGCCGGGCGGCAAACCGATCACGCCGGAGAATGTGGCGGCGCTGGCGGCGCAGTATGGCTTTCCGATTCCCGACTGGGAAGGCATGCCGACGACGGAAATGGTCGAGGCCTGCGCGCGAGGAGCGTTGGATCTCTTTTACTGCCTGGGCGGCAATCTGCTGCGCAACCTGCCGGAGCCGGAGTATGTGCGCGCGGCGCTGGCGCGGGTGCCGATGCGCGTGCATCAGGACATCATTCTCACCGACCAGATGTTCATTCCCGCGCAGGAGGAAGTGATTCTGCTGCCGGCCAAAACGCGCTATGAGCAGGATGACGGCGGGACGGAAACGAGCACGGAGCGGCGCGTGATGTTTTCGCCGGAAATTGCGCGGCAGGTGGGGGAAGCACGGGCCGAGTGGAAGATTTTGCGCGAGCTGGCGGTGGCGACTCACCCGGAACGCGCGCACCTGCTCGGCTGTGAAACGGGCTGGGCCATGCGCGAGGAAATTGCACGGGTGGTGCCGTTTTATGACGGTGTGCAGCATCTGAAAAAAACGGGCGACGCGTTTCAGTATGGTGGCGCGCATCTTTGCGCCGATGGCAAATTCGCGACACCGGATGGGAAGGGGTGCGTCCATGTGGTGGAACTGCCCGGGCAGACGCCGGCGGGGATGTACAAAGTGAGTACGCGGCGCGGGAAGCAGTTCAACAGCCTGATTTATGCCGAGGTGGATCCGATCAATGGCGCAGCGCGCGATGCGGTGTTGATGAACCCCAATGATGCGGCGGCGCTGCACCTGCTGAGCGGCGATCGCGTGCGGCTGACCAGCGCGGTGGGGGTTTATGAGGGGCGGGCATTTCTGGCCCCCATTGCGCGCGGCAATCTGCAAGTCCACTGGCCGGAAGGCAACGTGATCATCCAGCGCGGTGTGATCGATGCGAGCGGTGGCGTGCCGGACTACAATGCGACGGTGACGGTGTCGCGGGCGTAGGAGCAGGCACCGCGGCCCGCGCGGCGCGTGGGCCGAAAAGGTGCTTTCCAAATTCTGTCTGGGTCGGGCCGGCTTCATGCCGGTCGGCGCCGAGGTAAAGTCGGCGCTACGCAACCTGTTCGGGGTGCGCGTAGACGGTGCAGCGGGTGTCGCGGCAATAGCCGATGATCGTCATGCCCCAGCGCTGGCACATGTCCACGGCGAAGGATGACGGCGCGGAGACGGCGAGCAGGAATGGGATGCCGGCGCGGTAGGCCTTGCTGACGATCTCGAAGGAAATGCGCCCGCTCACGGCGAGCACCTGTGCGTCGCGGAGCTGATCGCGTTTGAGCAGGTTCCCGACAACCTTGTCCACGGCGTTGTGGCGGCCAATGTCTTCCGCGGCGGCGAGCAGCGATCCATCCAGGCGAAAGAGGGCGGCGGCATGGGTGCTGCCGGTGGCGGCGAAGGTGTGCTGCTCCGCGCGCATGGCGGCGATCAGGGACTGCACGCGGGCAAGGGGGAGTTTGCCGGATGGAACGAGCGGCCTGGTGGAGAGCCCGGGGGCGTCAAATTCGCGCTGACCGCACAGCCCACAGGCAGCGCTCGCCAGCAAGGTGCGTTTTTCGTGGACGTTTGGACAGAGGTATAGCGGTGGGATGGTGACGTCGATGGTGTGCACGTCGGCGGTCTCGCGTTCCTCGCGAAAGGTGCAGGCAGCGTGCCCAGGGAGGACAATTTCCTCGGTAAAGAGCAGGCCGCGCACGAGATCTTCATCCGCGCCGGGTGTGCGCATGGTGACTGAGAATGGCTTGCCGTTGATCTTGATTTGCAGTGGCAGTTCGGTGGTGAGGGCGTCCTGGCAGTCTTTCAGGACGCCGTTCTCGTAGCGGCGCGCGTTGGTGACTCGGTTTTCCATGGGGCCTTGTCGCGTGGCGTCGCTCCGCCTTCGCCGAGCTTGCGTCGGCGAGGTGGATGTTCCCCACCTTGGGGCCGCTTACTTCATGCGCACGGGCAGATAGACTTCAACGCGTTCGTTGATGGAGTTGCCGGCGGGCGGCAGATTCGGGCCTTTGGGGCGGCTGGTGCTGTAGCCCACGGCGGTCAGGCGGGTAGGATCAATGCCCCAGTCAGTGACGAGGGCATCGTGTACCGCCTCGGCGCGTTGCTCGGAGAGCGCCAGCGGATCGCGGGCTGTGACGTCCACATGCCCTTCGATGCGTGCCTTGGCCGTGGGATCCTCCTTGAGGAGGTTGCCGATGACGGCGATCTCGGAATAGTATTCGGATTTGATTTTCCAATCGTCCGGTTCGTAGTCGAACTGGAGTTCGAAGACCATCAAATCGTCCAGCCGCTCGGTGGCGAGCGTGCCGTCCTCGATCACTTCGTGTCCGTCGTAAACGCCGCCGGAATCCGTGTCGCGTTTGAGCGGATCGGTGTGATGCTTGCGGACTTCGTCACCATCACTGAGCGCATCATAGTCGGTATCCGCAAGCAAGGGGTCCGTGTGGGTGGTGTTGATTTCCTCTTCGTCGGAGAGCCCGTCGCCATCGGTGTCGACAGGGGCGGCAGTTGCGGGCGCGGGCGGCGGTGCGGGAACGACGACGGGCGCTGCGACCGACTCCGCGGCGGTCATGGTGGGTGGCGCGGCGATCTGTGAGGCGGGGGTCCACTGCAAGCCGAGGAAATAGAGGCCATTGGCTTCCGTGGACTGATCCGAGAACGACACGCGCACGTCGGCACGCAGGGCCCAGGACTCGCGCAGATGGTAGAGGCAGCCGGCGCCGGTCTGGAACAGCGGTTGAAAATCGTTGTCATTTGGTCGGCAACTCCAGGCTCCGCCGATGCCGGCGGCAAGATAGGGGTCCAGGCGTTCGCGATGGCCCAGGTGGTACAAGGCTTCGGTCGTGATGCGTATGGACCAGGTGTCGTGGACGCCGGGACCGGCGGCTTCTTCAAGGCGGGAGACGCGTTCGCCGGTGCGCCAGTCTGTGCGCCAGTTCTCATCGATTTCTGGTGCCAGGGCGAATTCGCCCTCGAAGGTCCAGCGGGGGTCATAATCGCGCCCGATGCGGATGGCCACGAAAGGGGCATCCGCGACCGGTACATCGCCTTCGAATTCCAGCATGCCGCCCGCAAGCGACACACTCCAGGGGGAGGGCGCGATGGGTTCTTCGGCACGGGCGGTCAGGGTGATGGCGAGTGCTGCGGCCAGGAGGCCGGTGATCGAAAGTGGGTGTTTGACGGCGGACGGTGTTGGCATGTGCGGGTCTCCTTCTCGGGTGATGCGTTGGACCGGGCGTCAATCTAGCCCGCCTGCTCTAGAAAGGCCATAGCGTTTATAAGGCCCGCGCGCGAGCGGCCATTGCAACACTCGTGAGGTGAAGATGGTCACGCGGCAAGGTACGTTCTTCG
>JAQCIA010000152.1 GCA_027620105.1 Verrucomicrobiota bacterium
CACTCTCCGCCGGCAGCCACTCACCCTGTTCCGTCGCCACCGCATGCCCCGGCCCGAGCCGGCAGTCTGCGGCCCAACTACGCAACACGTTCAGCACCACTGGACCATAGACAATGCCATCGTCCAGCCTCACCCGCCACCCCTGCGGTTCAGCCTCTTTGATTGCCTGGCTCCCCTGACGCAATTGCGTCGCCAACCCGCGCAACCGCTCCCGCAATGCATCCCACTCCGCCGCCGCCTTGGCCACCGCGGCATCCCGATCCGCCAACGACTCGACCAATCCGGTTTCCAAGGCCGTCCGGGCGAGGACCACTTCCGTGCGCACCAGTTCGAGTTCCATCTCGCGATCCTGCACCTGCGCGCCAGCCGCGGCAACCTCACTCTTCAAGCTCTCGATCTGCATCTGTGAGTCCGCCACCGCCCGCTCCTGCTCCGCCTGCCGATGTGCCAGTGTTTCGCGATCCAGATGCATCCGCGCCATTTCCTTCCGTGCCCGCGTCAGCGCATCCACCAGCCGGGGATCGCGTCCACGCTCCGGGATCTGCTCCAGGGCCAGTTGCTCAAGTTCCGCCTGCACCGCTTCTTCAATCTGTAAGGCTGCCTGGCGCTTCTCTTCCGGCGTCCCCCCCGCCAGAGATGCCCGCATCGCGTCCAGCGCAGTCGTACTCTCGCGTAACGCTTTCTCGCGCTCCTCAATCTCCCGTCGAAATGCCGTTTCGCGCACCTGTCGCTCCTTCTCCGCGTCCGCCAGACGCCCCACCCACTCCTTCTCGATACGCGCTTGCGCCGCCTCGGCCTCCAGCCCCAGAGCATCACGCTCCGCCGTCAACCTCGCCACGGACGTTTGCGCCTTGGCCGCAACCTTGCGTGCATCCACCAGTTCCGCCTGCTCACGATTCAACGCCGCGATCTCCGACACCAATGCCGTTGTACGCGCCGCCTGCTCACGCAACAATGCTTGCAGCCGCGTACGTTCAGTCAATTCCCCTTCCAACTGCACGCGCGTATCCTCTGTCGCCGCCGCCAACGCTGCCTCCGCCTGCGCCTTGTCGGCCTCGGCTGCCGCCAGACGTGCGGTCCATTCGGCAACCGCCTCTGCCTGCTCAGCTCCTGCCTGCTGTTCCGCCAACTCCGCGGCAGCCGCCTGCTCCACCATGGCCGATTCCATCCACGCCACGGTCTCGCGCAGCTTCTCCAGCTCGACCAGCTCCCCATTCACTTGCGCCAGCGCATGCGCCAGCGTCTCAGCCCGCGCGACGACAGCCTCCAGACGCTCACCCTGTTGCCTGCTGCTCCCGTCCAGCACCTGCAGTTCTCCCTGCAGGCGTTCAATCTCGGCTTCCTGAACCGCACGCTGGCGCTGCGCCTCCGCGAGTTGCTCAGCGGCCTCTTGGGATACCTTTGACAGCTCACCCGCAGCCGCCTTGCGTGCCTCGGCCAGTTCCGTCTTGAATCGCGCGGCATCGGCTTCCCGCTGCGCGACGCCTTTCGCCACCGTCGCCGCCAGTTGCTTGCGCAGCATCCCGAATTCTTCTTGCGCCTCGGCAATCCGCTTTTGGTTGCGCGCGTCCGCCGGCCCCTGTGCCGCCTGCGCACTCGCCCCGTCGGCAAGCTCCTGTCGCAGACGTTCCCCTTCCGCCGTCAACACGTTCACCCGTTGTTCCAGCGCAGCGTGCCGCTTCGCGGCCTCGTTCATTGCCTGACGAGACGCTGCCAGCTGTACCGACAACGCATCTCGTTCCGATACCAGCTGCTTGACCTCGCCATCCGCACCTGCTTTCGCCGCATGCAAGGCCGCTTCGCGCGCAGAGAGTTCGCGCCGCAGGACCGCCACCGCCTCCGCGCTCTGCTCTTCAATCGCGCGCAGATGCTTTGCCGCTTCTGCTTCCGCGCGCTCGCGCGACGCCTCTGCAGCTACCCGCGCTGCCTCACGCTCTACCAGCTGCTGTTCCACCCCCGCCAGCCGCTGCGCCGCCCCATCCGCGTACTCCTTGCGCGCATTCACCATCTGCGCATTTTCCTCGCGCAGTTCCTCGATCTGCTTCCGTAGCCGCGCTTCACCTGCAACCGTTGCGGCCAGCTTGCTCTCCAGCGCCTTCTGCGCCAGGCGCGCCTCAGCAACCTGCTCCTTGGCCCGCTCGCGCTCCCCCTTATGCGTCTGCGCCGCCACTGCCGCCTGTGCTTCAACCGCCGCCCGCGCATCCAACGCCGCCTGCAGTGCTGCCTGCGTACGTTGCTTTTCCTCCTCAAGCAGAGCCAGCCTGCGCGCCCCTACCTCAACGCAGCGAATCCGCTCCGCCTCCGCGGCATCACGCGCAGCCTGCAGTTCCGCCGTTTGCGGTTCCACCGCAGCCAGACGCGCCTTCCACGCCAGGGTCGCCTGCTGCTGCTCATCACGCATGACGCCCAGATCGCGCTGCACCTCCACGACGCGCGCCTGCTGCTTGGCGAGAACCTGATGCTGCTGCTCAGCCACCTCTTTCAGGCGCTCGATCTCGCCTTGCAGGCGCCCGGACTCCTGCTGCAGCTTCTTCTCCTGTGCGGCCGCCCCGGCAAGCTTCTCCTCGTCGCGCTGCGCGTGCTCATGCATGCGCGACTGTTGTGCCGTCAGACTTTCCCGTTCTTCCGCAAGTCGCTGCTTCTCGATGCGCAAATGCTCTGCCGCGCTGCTCGCGCGCGTGTCCACTTCGGCCAGCGCCCGATCTCGATCCGCAATCGCGGCCTGCATTTCTTCGGTCAATGCCGCCACCTGCTGCTCCAGCCGGCCCCTCACGGCGCTGGACTCCGCTACCGTAGCCCTGCGCGCCTCTTCTGCTTTCGCTGCCCGGGCCTCCGCTTCCTGAACATGCTGCGCATGTTCCGCCACCAGGCGCTCGCGTTCAGCCGCCTCATTCCGGCGCGCTTCCTCAAGCGTGGCCGCCAGTTCCGACGCACGATCCCGTGCTGCTCTTACCTGCTCCGGCCCCGCCTTCGATTCCACGGTCCGCAACTGCTCGCGCAAAATGCCGTCGCGGTGCTCATGCTCAAGCGCCGCCGTTTGCAAACGCAGGCGCGCTTCCGAAACGTGCGCCTGTTCTGCAAGCAGTGCCTCCCGCAGGGAGGACACTTCTGACCGAGCCTCCGCAAGCTGTCTGCCCAACGCCTGCAACTGCTCCTGCTGTGATTTTCCTTCCGCCGCCAGCGCTCGCGCTGCCTGACCCTCCTTTTCAAGGTCGGCCTGCCGAACCTGCAATTTGCTTTCAATATCGTTGAGCTGTCGGGAGAAGTGCGGTTCGCTCTGCCGCAACGCCGTCACGGCGGAATCCCGTTCGTGCACCGCCTTCGCGGCCGCCTGCTTGGCCTCTTCAACCACCCGCGTATTGATCCGCAACGTCGTACTGGTCTCGTCGGCAACGCGCGCGCGCTCCGATTGCTCCGCTTCCAACGCTGCGTTCAGGGCGGTGACTCTAGCCTGGGCTGCCCGCAGCTGCTCCGCGGGATCGACCTCCCCGCTGTCGTCCGCTTTCGCCGGGCTGCGCCCCCCCGGCGGAACCAGGCCCGGCCCCGGATTCTCAAGCTCCTTCAGTAGATCGGCCGCCGGCAGTTTACGGTGCGTGAGTTTGTGTTCGAGTACCGCGGCGCGACTGATCATTCCGCGGCGGAATAGCCCCGGCACAGCGAGCATGTTGATTGGACCAAAGTTCGCACCGCTCTTGAGCAGCACATACCAGTCCATTTTGAGATCCGGCACGCTGTCCGCCCGCACCCAGTCGCGACCATTGTGCGAAACTTCATTGTCGGGCGTCAGGCGCCCCTGTTCCGCCCATGCACACAGCGCCGCCAGCGTCAGCTGCCCAAATACGGTCTCAGGCCCCGTACGCAGCATCCAGTTGCCGGCCACGCTCTGTTTTGCCGTTTTGTCTTCCGGTGGCATAGCTGTTAGCGGCGCATCCGGACTTTCCAGAGATCAGCGCCCGAATCGCCGAATGACTTCCTCGATGATTTCTGTGATATCGGGGGGCACGTTCTCCAGCAACATGCCGACATCGTACAGGTCGGGATTGCTGGCCCGCCGGCACCACCGGCAGGCCCCAGTAACCAAAAAGTGGTCGACACCGTTCAGCGTATCCGGCAGCAACACGCGCATGCTATACCGCCGCCCCACCTCCAGCGCCTCCATTACGCTCAGCCCCAGCCCCTCCACCGTCAGATCCACCACCACACCGACTTGCTTCACCCCCATAGGGTCCAGCGCCACCAACGTCGTGATCAGCTGAAATCGCTTCAGTTTGCGCTGACTATTCATTCCGCGTGCTTCTCATGTTTCTCGCGCATGCAAGCAAGCCGCATTCGTCCCACACCGCACGGCATGGCGTCAACTCGCCCCCAGCGCCGCCGCCACGCGCGCGCGCACTGGGCGCAGGTCGGCCTGAAATTGCTCGCCGGTGACGATCTCATACGCCTCGATGTAGCGCCGCGCCGCCTCAATCCGCAGCGCATCCGTCAGTTTTGGCGGCGTCCCCTCGCCCCGGAAGCCCCGGTCCGCCAACCATTGCCGCACGTATTCCTTATCGAGTTTGCGCTGCTCCTCGCCCGCCGCAAAACGTTCCGCATACGTGTCCGCGAACCAGTATCGCGAAGAATCGGGCGTATTGATCTCATCGCTGAAAACGAGTTTGCCGTCCAGCCGCCCCAATTCGTACTTCGTATCCACAAAAATAAGCCCGCGCGACGCCGCATGCGCCACCGCCGCTTCGTACAGCGTCAGGCACATCCGCGCGGCCTCATCAAACGTCTCGCCGTCGATCAGCCCTTCCTGGATCGCCTCGTCCCGGGAAATGTTGCGATCGTGCGCTTCGTGCTTGGTGGTCGGGGTGATGATCGGCCGCGCCAGTTTCTGATCCTTGCGCAGGCCATCCGGCAATAGGTTACCGCACAGATTACGGGTACCGCGCGCGTAGTTGTACCAGGCTGAAGTCTTGGTCACGCCCGTGATATAGCCGCGCACCACGAATTCCAGCGGCAGCTGCTCGCACTCGCGTACAATCATGACGTTGGGATCGGGCACCGAAATGAGATGGTTCGGCACAAGCTCCCGCGTTTTTTGAAACCAGAACGCGGCCAGCTGCGTCAGAACTTGCCCCTTGAAGGGGATCGTGCCCAGCACGCAATCGAACGCCGAGATCCGATCCGACGCCACGAGGATGCGTCGATCCCCCTGACGATAACTGTCCCGCACTTTGCCGCGCTGTACCGCGCCGAGTCCTTCGAAATTGGTTTCAGCCAACACATTGCCGAGCTGCTGCTTCAGGACATCCGTGCCGATCATCCGACTCCTTGTGAAATCCGCGCGCTCAGCCACTCATGTGCAATGCCATCAGATCAGGTCGCACACGCCACCCGCGCATCGCACCGATGGTCCGCAACCGCGCCGCACATCCGGCCAGTATTTCTGATTCCCAGGCCCGGCGCCCGGACTTGCGCCGATTCATCCGGCTGGCCACGTCCTCAAGGTGACGCAGCCCCAGAATGCCCCGGCCATCCGAGTCATCCCAGACATCCGCCATGCAATCCAACACCATGTCGAGACTGCCCAGCACCTGCAGCTCCATGAGCACACCGTCTCGCGGCCAGAGCGGCCGCAGATCCACCACCCACATGGTCGCACCGCCCGCCACATTCCATTCCGTTGGTAGAATCACCCCCGCGCCGAGCAAGCCCAACCGCCGCGCCGCACGCGTTTCGCCAATGGCCCACAGCGCCTTCGATGCCAGTGCCACCACCATCCCCGGTTCTTGCGCCACGTCGCTCGCTTGCT
>JAQCIA010000153.1 GCA_027620105.1 Verrucomicrobiota bacterium
ACAAACGAAAAATGATGTTTCGCGAGCGCCCGGTGCCACCTACACTTCAACTAACCAAAATCACACCCCTGTAGATCGCGTCTGGGGAATAGGCTTGCAGCGCGAAGGCATGGGCCTAAGCTGGATTGCATGCGCCAGGCACCGGACATCGAGATCTACTACGCGGAAGTATGCGGGTTGTGCCACAGGGCGATGGACTATTTTCGGACTCGCGATCTGCCCTTCCAGGCGCACGAAGTGCACTGGCAGGAGCCGGAGTTTGTCGACTCCGAGAACACGCGTGCCATGTACCGACGCTGCGGCGCCAAGGTTGACTTCGTGCCGCAGATTTTTATCAATGGTCGCCACATTCCCGGCTGGCGAAAACTGGAACCGATGATTCAGTCAGGTGAAATCGAGCGGGTGTTGTGGCCAGAGGGTTGACCGGTTGCCGCCCGCGCAAGCACCCACGGGAGTACGCATGAGCATGAAAACAGCGCGCATTCTGGCCTTTGCTGGCAGCGCACGGACGGGATCCTTCAATAAGAAGCTGCTGCGCGTAGCGGCGGATGGGGACGTGCTGGTACTTGGCGTGGCCGGTCAGTGGCAAGCATGACGGGCTGGAAGGTGCCGCAGACGCGCGGGTGCGCGGGTCGGTGGCGCTGACATTCTGAAGTTAGTCGCGTCTGGCGGAACCGCGTGGCCCGCGATTGCCGGTCGCGAGCTACGCGGGGTTCCGCTCCTGCCCGCGGAGAGCCGCATTCGCTTGTTCCGGTGCCGCGCTTGCAGTATATCTCCTGTGGTCGCCGAAGATGTGGAGAGGTGCGCATGTCCAGAGAGTCGGAAGAGACGCGCGTGGAGGAACCCGAAGTGCTGCCGCCCGATGGGCAGACAGGAACGGCAAGGCCGCGGCGTTCGCAGGCGCAGGCCATTGAGATCTTCGGCCCCATTGCGGTGGGCGTTGCCATTGATGCGGTGGATTTCATGGCGCATGGTCCGATTGGCCTGATGATCGGCATGTTTGTGGGTGGCACGCTGGCGTACGCGTTTACGACTTACTACGGGATGCCGGTCTGGAAGCGCATGCTGTGGGCTTCCGCGGCGGGACTGTATTGTTTATTGCCGCGCACGGAGTTCATTCCCCTGGCGACAATCGTGGCGGCAGCCGTCCGCTATATGCAGGTCAAAAAGTAGCCATGTGCCAAGTACGTACCGGCTGAAGATAAGGAGTGCGCGACGATGAGTAATGAACCGAACTGGACACGACCGCCACCGGTGCCGCCTCGCATGGGCAACTCGGGGCAGCGTGTGAACCTGACTTTAAAGGGTGTCCTGGGCTATTTCTGTTTCCTTTTACTCGCCGTCATTCCCGGATTCATCTGGTTCGGATGCCGCATCGAGCCGGGACCGGGAGAACTTGCGATTCTGACGCGAAAAACGGGCAATGACTTGCACCCGGGTGACATTCTGGCGCTACGGCCGGGCGACAAGGGCATTCAGACAAATGTGCTGGGCGAAGGTCGCTACTTTCTGAATCCCTATACCTGGGACTGGGCGATAGCGCAGATCACCGACATACCGGCCGGGCGCCTGGGCGTCCAGACGCGCCTGTTTGGCGACGACCTGCCGCCGGGGGAAATCATGGCGACGGAAACGTCACGCGGCATTCTGTCCGAAGTGCTGATGCCCGGCCGCTACCGCATCAATCCTTACGCGTACAACGTGGAGTTGTTTGACGCGCTGACGATCAAGCCCGGCAACGTGGGCGTGCAGACCTTCTTGGTGGGCAAGGACGTCCTGAGCACACCGGACTGGGCGGGCAACGGGGATCGTTTTCTTGTTGTCGAAGGGGCCAAGGGGGTGGTGCCCGTGGCGCTCGACCCGGGCACGTACTACCTCAATCCCTATGTGGTCAGCGTGAGCGAGGTCAACTTGCAGGGGCAGCGCTTCGAGATGAGCGGGGCGGACGTGATCAGTTTTCTGACGTTGGACGGTTTCACGGTCAATGTGGAGGGCACACTCGAGTGGGCCATTCAACGCGACAGTGCCGCCTTGCTCACGCAGCGAGTGGGGGATATTGATGACATTCTGCTGAAGATTATTCTGCCGCGGGCGCGTGGGTTCAGCCGCATCGAGGGCAGCAAGCATCCGGCAATTGATTTCATTGTGGGCGAGAACCGGCAGGCTTTTCAGAACAACCTGGAAGAGCACTTGAAGGAAAAGTGCTCGCCCTGGGGCGTGGAGGTCCGATCCGTGCTCATTCGCAAGATCACGCCGCCTGACGAGATCGCCAGCATCAATCGCGATCGTGAAATCGCGGTGCAGGACTCCAACAAGTTCTCACAGCAAATCGAGCAGGCAAAATCCAAGGCGGAACTGGGTAAGCAGGAGATGCTCGCCGTCCAGAACAAAGAGAAGGTCGACGCGGACACGTTGCGGATTCGTGCCGTGATCAATGCCGAGCAGGGGCAGGCGGTGCAAATTATCGCGGCTGAGAAGGATCGTGATGTGGCCAAGGTGCAGTTCGACGCGGCCACCTTTCACGCCCAGGCGGTATTGCTGGAGGCAGAGGGGAAGCGCGACGCCATTCGCGTGCGCAACGAGGCGGAGGCCCAGGTGCTGAACGCCCAGGTGCAGGCATTCGGCACCGGCATGAATTTCGCGCGGTACGTGCTGTATCAGCAGCTTGCGCCGCAAATCGAGAGTGTGTTGACCAGCGATGACCCGAGGGGACTCGGCGGCATTTTCACACCATTCCTGCCGAATTCCGGGGAGGTGACCAAGTGAAGCATATCGTACGCATTGTGATTCTGGTTGTGGCCGTGGCCGCCGTCGGCGAATTGATCTGGCAGTGGGGCTTCTGCCGTTTTTATGTGCGGCCGGGTTACATGGCCGTGGTGACCGCCAAGCAGGGCGATGCGCTGCCGCCGGACCAGATTCTGGCCCGTGAAGGACTGATGGGCATTCAAGAAAACGTGCTGGGCGAGGGCCGCCATTTTCTGAATCCGATTTTCAATGACTTCGAGATCCGTCCCGCCATTCTGATTCCACCCGGCAAGGTTGGGCTTGTTACCTCGAAGGTTGGCGCGAATCTGCCGGTGGGGGAATTCCTGGCGGAGCCAGGGCAGAAGGGGTCCTGGCGACGGGTGTTGGGGCCGGGGCGCTATCGGATTAATCCTTACGGCTACCAGGTGGACATTGTGTCCGCCATCAGCATCCCCGTGGGGTATGCCGGCGTCATCACCTCCTTGTCGGGTGCGCAGGCCGCGGAAGGCGAGTTCGCCGAACCAAACCAGAAGGGCGTGCGTCGGGAAATTCTGCAGCCCGGGCTGTATTATGTGAATCCCCGCGAATACCAGGTGGATGTGCTGGAAATCGGCGTGAATCAGGTGTCACTCATCGGTAAACAGGGCGGCACGGTGATCACGAAGTCCAACATCGCCCCGCAGCAGAACGCGGCCATAGCGGCCCTGCAGTCCGAAGTGCTCGATGAGCAACGGCACAAGCGCTACGACTACATGAAGAAGAGTGCGAACCTGTTCACGTCCTCGCGCTCCGGTGCGCCCGCCACGTCACCCGTGGCAACGAGTCAATACAAACCCATGACGCCGGAGGAGCAGGAACGGCAGATGCTGGAGTCTGGCCAGGCCAAGGTGTTCGGCGACAGCATGGCCACGCTGGGTGTGGCACAGTTTGTGGAGTTTCCTTCCCGGGATGGTTTTCAGATCAACCTGGACATGACCGTGGAGTTTGAGCTGGCTCCGGACAAGATCGCCTGGCTGTTTCGCACGTATGGCGACCTGCCGGCGGTGGTCGACAAGATCTTGCTGCCGCAGATCAGTTCCGTTTCGCGGAACAAGGGATCGGAGTATCGCGCGAAGGATTTCATTGTGGGCGCAGGGCGCGAGAAGTTTCAACAGGATCTCACGCTGGCGTTGGCGAGGACGCTGGGGCTGAAAAACATCACGGTGCACAACGCGCTGATCCGCCATGCGGAGGTGCCACAGCAAATCCTTGAGCCGATCCAGCAGGCCAGTCTCGCGGTTGAGCAGGACTTGACCAACAAGGAGCGGCAGAACACGGCGCGCAAGCAGGCGCAGTTGAATACGGAGCTCGGCATGATCGCGCAGTTGCGTGAACAGGTGGGGCAGGAAACCGAGAAGCTCAAAGCGGAGGTTCGGGCCGACCAGGAAAAGCAGATGGCCTACATCCAGGCCGAGGCAATCAAGCAGGTGGCGGAGATCCGCAAGGAAACCGCGGGCATCCAGGCGGAAACGCTGCGCATTTCATCGAAGGCAGAAGCGGACGCGCTGCGCCTTGTTCAGGGCGAAGAGGCCAAGGGCTTGCAGTTGAAGACGGCTGCCTTCGGCGATCCGCAGGCGTATGCGTTGAATGTATTCGCGCAGAATCTGAATCCGACCGTGCGGATCAACATCCTGCATGCCGGCGACGGCACGCTGTGGACGGATCTCAAGACGGCCGGCCTCGCCGAACTCGGTGGGGCGGAAGTTCTGAAGAAGCACCCACCCGCAAAATAGTTGCCTGAGGATAGGGTGCGGGCATCCCGGGAATGAAGGCGCTCGCGGTATGACGCTCAGTCTCGACATTCGCACGCTTGTTGAGGGCACGCTGTTCGTGGATACGCACGAATACTTGCTGGAAGAATCGACGCGTTTGCTGCCCGACGCCCCCGCGCGTCAGTGGCATGCCGTTGAGCGCGTTGCACACCCTGCGTAACCCGCAGGTGGCGCCGGGCGACAAATGGACGGCGCTGGCGCCGTACTATGCGCGCACGCGGCACACGGGGTATCTGCAGGGCGCGCCTGCACCACTGTCAGCTCAATTCACTTGAAGCGCAGGTGTTTCAGGAGACGCAGTATCCCGAATTGTTCTGCCAGGATCTTTCTGCCGTCCCGCTGGCGACCAATCCCCGGATCGAGCAGGTCAGCGCCATCACAGGCTTGTCGATCCACAGCCTCGAAGACTGGCATGGTGCCATTGATTGGTGTTTCGCCGCGTACGGGCCGCGGGCGATTGCGATCAAAGATCAGCGCGCCTATGCGCGGTGGATTGACTACGCCGATGTGACAGCATCGGCGGTGGCGGCCTTGTTCGCGCGTCTGGTGCGGGACGGGGAAAGCCTGACGGCCGCCGAAAACAAAGCGGTACAGGATCATCTGTTTCACTACTGTGTGCGGAAGGCGGCTGCGCACAACCTGCCCGTGAAACTGCATACCGGTTACTATGCGGGACATGGAAGCATGCCCCTGGATCGCGTCCGGCGCAACGCCGCGGATATGAGTGACCTGCTGCGCCTGCATCCGCAGACCCCGTTCGTGATCACGCACATCACGTATCCCTATCAGGACGAAGCCATTGCCCTGGCGAAACAGTACACGAATGCCTACGTGCATCTCTGCTGGGCCTGGATCATCAACCCAACCGCCAGCGTGCGGTTTGTGAAAGAGTTCCTGATGGCGGCGCCGGCCAGCAAGTTGCTGACCTTTGGCGGTGACTTTATGCCGGTCGAACTCGTTCCGGGACATGCCGCCATCGCAGGTCAGGGACTGGTGCAGGCACTGACGGAACTGGTGACGGAGGGCTGGCTGCCCGAATGCGACGTGTCGGTGCTCGTGGAGCAGTTGAGGTTCCGGAATGCGTTGGCGTTGTTTGACTATGACCGTGCTTCGCGGGCGACGCCGGCGGCGTGAATGGCAACATGGCGCGGACGAAATTCCGCTCCTGGGCCCCGTCGCAAAAAAAGA